>NZ_JBKJYW010000330.1:0-6520 GCF_046715635.1 Serratia sp. (in: enterobacteria) | reverse complement strand
GATCAAACATCAGGGCGAAGAGATCGGCACGCTGCTTGAAGGGGAGATCATGCTGACGGTCAACGGCCAGACCTATCTGCTGACCGCAGGCCAGAGCTATGCCATCAACACCGGCATGCCCCACAGCTTCAGCAATACCTCAACGCGCGTTTGCAAGATCGTCAGCGCACACACCCCAACCACCTTCTGACAAGATCGCCGGAGGAGTGATGATGGAACATGTTGCCAGCTATTATGCCGCCAGCGCCAACCCGCACGCTCCTTATCCCCAGTTGAACGAGGCTATCCGCTGCGACGTCTGCATCGTCGGTGGCGGTTTTAGCGGCCTTTCCAGCGCACTGCACCTGATCGAGGCCGGTTACGATGTGGTAGTGCTGGAAGCCGCCCGCATCGGTTGGGGAGCCAGTGGGCGCAACGGTGGGCAGGTGGTCAACTCCTACAGCCGCGATATCGATGTGATCGAGGCTCGCTACGGCCAGCAGACCGCAGCAATGCTCGGCAGCATGATGTTTGAAGGCTCAGAGATCATTCGCCAGCGTATCGATCGTTATGCTATCGCTTGCGATTATCGCCCCGGCGCGCTCTCCGCCGCCTTAACCAACAAACAATTCGGCGCATTAAAAGAAAAAATGGCGCATTGGCAGCGTTATGGCCACCAGCAACTGGAACTGCTGGACGGGGAAGCCATGCGGCGCACCGTGGCCAGTGAACGCTATGTCGGCGGGCTGCTGGATCGCAACGGGGGTCATCTGCATCCGTTAAACCTGGCGCTGGGCGAGGCCGAAGCGGTACGCCGCCATGGCGGTCGGCTGTTTGAACAATCGGCGGTCACCCATATCGATTATGGCCAACCTAACAAGCTACACACAGCACTGGGTTCCGTCAGCGCCAGTTTGGTGATCCTGGCGGGCAATGCCTATCTGGGGGAGAAGTTAGAACCGCGTCTCAGCCGTCTGAGCATGCCCTGCGGCTCGCAAATCATCACCACCGAGCCTTTATCTGCGGATATGGCCCTGTCCCTGCTGCCGGATAATTACTGCGTTGAAGACTGCAACTATCTGCTGGATTACTTCCGCCTGACGGCAGACAACCGTTTGTTATACGGCGGGGGCGTAGTCTATGGCGCACAGGATCCAGCGGATATCGACGCCAGGATCCGGCCCTTGATGCTCAAAACCTTCCCGCAGTTAAAGAAGGTGCGCATCGATTACCGCTGGACCGGCAATTTCCTGCTGACCCTGTCGCGCATGCCGCAGTTTGGCCGCCTGGAAAATAACGTTTACTACCTGCAAGGCGATAGCGGTCACGGTGTGACCTTGACGCATCTGGCAGGCAAGTTGATTGCCGAAGTGCTGCGCGGCGATGCGGAACGCTTTGATGCTTTCGCCCAACTCCCCCATTTGCCGTTCTTCGGTGGCCGCCATTTACAGGTGCCGTTTACTGCCCTAGGTGCCGCCTACTATGCCCTGCGCGATCGCATAGGGTTCTGATCCCCGACCAAACCGATTTTATCTGGCTTAGCGCATTTTGCATGTTGCAAAAAAGGCAATTCGTGTTACAAAAGAGTTTCTTTAGCCGTCTATACATCCAAATGAATTTCACGTTGCTGCCGCTAGCCGCGATTTGAAACACGAGGGGCGCAACGTCTTCAGCCAAACTATGCCGACCAATACCGCTTCACGCCTGGAGATGCGCAATATCTCCATCGCCTTTGCCGGGTTCAACGCACTGCAAAACGTCGATTTTACGCTGCAAGGCGGTTCGACCCATGCGCTGGTGGGGGCCAACGGCGCGGGTAAATCCACGCTGATGGGCATTCTCTCCGGCGCGCATAACCATTATCAGGGTGAAATTTTTATCGACGGCCAAAAGGTCGATATTCATTCGCCGCTGCAGGCCCGCCAGCACGGGATCCAGGTGGTCCAGCAGGAGGTGGATGTGGCACTGATCCCCACGCTGTCCGTCGCGGAAAACATCATGCTGGATTGGCTCAATCAGCCGGGCCATTTGCTGAACTGGCGGCAATTGCATCGCCAGGCCGCCACGCTGTTGCAACAGCTTGGGCTGAATATTAACCCGCGCCAACGCCTGGAAGCCTGTACGTTGGCGGAGAAACAACAGGTGCTGCTGGCCCGGGCGCTGTCACATCGCTGCCGTTTTCTGGTGCTTGATGAACCAACCGCTCCGCTTGACAGCAATGAGAGCGAACGCCTGTTCCACATCGTGCGCCGCCTGCGCGCCGAAGGCATCGGCATCGTGTTTATTTCCCACCGTATCCACGAATTGAAAACCGTCTGTGACCATTTGACGGTCCTGCGCGACGGTCGCCATGCTGGTGAAGGCAGTATGCAGGGTCTGAGCAGTGAACAGATCGTCGAAAAAATGCTGGGCCACTCGCTGGACGACATCTTCCCGCCCCCCCGCCCACCACACGGCTCGCGTCCTTTGCTGCGGGTAGAGGGATTGCGCGATCGCCATAAATTGCGTGACGTTTCTTTAACCCTGCATCGAGGGGAAATCCTCGGCATTGCCGGGCTGGCGGGCGCAGGCAAGACCGAGCTTTGCAAAGCGTTATTCGGCGCAACTCCCAGTAAATTGACGCAGGGAGAGCTGCACGGCAAGCCCTGGGCACCCCATTCACCGCCTCTCTCGGTAGAGCAAGGGCTGGCGCTGGTGCCGGAAGAGCGCCGCAAGGAAGGCATTTTTATCCACGAAGCCATCCCGATGAACCTGAGCGTCAGCGCCGATGACAGCTTCTCCCGCTGGGGCCTGTTCAGCCGCCGGCAGGAACTGCGCTGGGCGCTTGAGATCATGCAACGACTTGGCGTGCGGGCTTCCGGCCCACAGCAAAAGCTGGCTCGCCTGTCTGGTGGCAATCAGCAAAAAGTGGCGATCGGCAAATGGTTACGTGGCAACGCCGAGGTGCTGATCTTTGACGAACCCACCAAAGGCGTAGATATCAAGGCCAAACAGGATCTGTTCCGGCTGATCGACGGTTTGGCTAGTGACGGTAAAGGCATTATCTATGCCTGCGGCGAGTTTTCCGAGCTGGTGGGCCTGTGCGATCGCATCTGCGTGCTGTGGGATGGCCGCGTGGTGGCAGAGCTGAACGCCGCCGATATTGATGAAGAAACCCTATTGCTCTATTCCACCGGAGGAACTCCTGCGTGAGTAAAGAATTATCCCTGAAAAGCGTTCTGCCCTGGCGCCACCAGCTGTTTGAGTTTTTGTATAAATGGGGGATGTTGCTCACCGTGGTCGCCTTGATCACGCTGTTTGGCCTGGCTTCCGACAATTTCCTCGATCCTAACAACATCATCAACATTCTGCGTTCGATCGCCATCGTGACGGTGATTGCCATTGGTGTGTCGATCTCACTTTCGGTGGGGGGCTTTGATCTCTCCGTCGGCTCAACGGCTTCGTTGGCTAATGCGTTGGTGATCTCGCTGTTTGCCTGGTACGGCTTCGGCACTACCGGTGCCATCGTGCTGACGCTGCTGCTGTGTACGCTGGTCGGCCTGTTCAATGCCTTGTTGATCGTGGTGCTGAAGATCCCCGATATGCTCGCCACGCTCGCCAGCCTGTTCGTTATCCAGGGCGTGGCCATGACCTACAGCTACGGCGGCTCCATCACCCAGAATATGGTGCTGCCAAACGGGGATATGGCCGAGGGCGTGATCCCCGAGGTGTTCTCTACGCTGGGTCAAGTGCCGGTGATCGTGCTGATTATGCTGGCGGTGACGGTGATCATGCAGCTTTTCCTGTCGCTGACCAAGCATGGCCGCCGGATGTATGCCATTGGCGGTAACCCGGAAGCCGCCCGGCTTTCTGGTATTCGCACGGTACGTTACAGGGTTACCGCGTATGTGCTTTCGTCCCTGCTGGCGGGCCTTGGCGGTATTTTGCTGGCGTCACGTATCGGTTCCTCACAGGTTAACGCCGGTGGCGGTTACCTGATGGATGCGGTGGCGGCGGCCTATATCGGTTTCTCCCTGGCAGGCTCCGGTAAACCTAATGCGCTGGGGACCTTGGTGGGCGCGATTATCCTGGGCGTATTGCAAAACGGCCTGGTGATGCTCTCCGTGCCCTACTACGCCATGGATATCATTAAAGGGCTGGTGTTGGCATTGGCACTGGCGATCACCTACATCCAGAAACGCTGATCCCCCCGGCGCACCACTGCGCTGCGCCGGGCTATACCCCTCCTTTTCCTCTGGTTTCAATACATTACTGATCAAATATACAAATGATACGAGTTATCATTTGCATTTACATTTCTGCCGATTTCCTTACAATGGCCTGACGCTTTCCTCACGAAACGGAGATTTCTCGTGGTGGCGTGAAAACATATTCTTTTAAATCAAATAACTAACAGGAAATCCTGTTGACCTCGGGACGGGAATATTCAACTCATGGAAAAGCCAAGCTATAACACTTTGACCGCGTTAATCCTCGCATCACTCACCAGTGGCAACGCTCTCGCACAAACTGAAGATACCATGGTGGTCACCGCCTCTGGTTTCCAGCAAAGAATTCAAGACTCGCCGGCCACCATTTCGGTGATCCCACGCCAACAGTTGGAAACCCGCGCCTACCGCGACGTTACCGATGCGTTGAAGGACGTGCCGGGCGTGGTGGTCACTGGCGGTGCCAGCAGCAGCGATATCAGCATTCGTGGGATGTCCTCCAAATACACGCTGATCCTGATCGACGGTAAACGCGTCGATACCCGTGGCACCCGTCCAAACAGCGATAATGCCGGTATCGAACAAGGTTGGTTGCCGCCATTGCAGGCTATCGAACGCATTGAAGTGGTGCGCGGGCCAATGTCTTCACTCTATGGCTCCGATGCCATGGGCGGGGTGATCAACATCATCACGCGCAAAACGTCCACCACTAAAGACTGGGTTGGCTCTCTGCAAGGCGATGCCACCATTCAGGAAGACAGGGACTCCGGCGATATCTACCAGACCAACGCCTACGCCTCCGGCCCGCTGATCGATGGGCTGCTTGGCCTGCGGGTGAATGGTCTGTTCTCCCATCGTGGGGAAGATCACTTCACCAATGGCTTCAACGAACAGCGGATGCGCAGCGGCACGGCGGTATTCAGCCTGACGCCGGATGAGAAAAACGATTTTGATTTCGAAATCGGCCGTTCGCTACAGGATCGCAATAGCACGCCAGGCAAGTCCGTGGCAGCAGAAAAATGCAAAAAAGGCGTTTGTACGCCGAACAACCCCAGCGACAACCTGTATACCCGCAATAACTATTCGATCACCCATAACGGCTATTACGACTTTGGTAACAGCACCAGCTACATTCAGCGGGAAGAGACCAATAACCCAGGGCGTGACATGAAGATGTACAACACCATCTTCAATACTCAGACCCAATTTGATCTTGGCTCACACATGCTTAACCTCGGCGGGCAATACCGCTACGAGAAGTTGAGTGACGGTGGCAACCAGTTGGAGGCGGCCGACGGTCTGGACCAGTTGACCCGCTGGAGCTGGGCGCTGTTCGCCGAAGATGAATGGGCGCTGACCAACGATTTCAGCCTGACCACCGGGATCCGTATGGATCAGGATCAGAACTACGGCAGCCACTGGACACCACGCATGTACGGCGTGTGGCACCTGACCGAGCAGTGGACCGTGAAAGGCGGGGTTTCTGCGGGTTATCGCTCGCCGGATCTGCGCCAATCCTCGGCCAATTGGGGCCAGATCACCGGCGGTGGCGTGAGCAACGGCATCATCGTGGGTAACCCGGATCTGAAGCCAGAGAAAAGCATCAGTGAAGAGGTCGGCATCCTGTGGGATAACCAGGAGGGGCTGAACGCTGGCATCACCCTGTACAACACCGATTTCAAAGACAAAATCACCGAAGTTCGCCGCTGTAACAGTTCAGAGGATCCGGCCTGCACCATCGGTGACACCACTTATGATTTCGTCAGTGACCGCGTCAACGTGGATAAAGCTAATATGCGCGGTATCGAATTGACCGCCGGTTGGCAGATCACCGAAGACTGGAAGCTGAGCACCAACTACACCTTTACCGAGTCTGAACAGAAGAGCGGTGAGTTCCAGGGCAAGGCGCTGAACCAGATGCCGAAGCACATGATTAATGGCGTGCTGGATTGGCAAGCCACTGAGGATGTCGGCCTATGGTCACGCGTTAACTTCCGCAGCGAAACCTCGGAATACCTGAGCCGTACCTCAATGGCGGTCAGCACACCATCCTATACCTTTGTTGACGCCGGGGTGAGTTACCAGGCGCTGAAAAACCTGCAGATCAGCGGCGGGGTTTACAACATTCTGGATAAAACCGTGGATTACGAGCACTTCAACACCACGCTGGATGGTCGTCGTTATACCGTTGGCATGACTTACAACTTCTGATTGTGACCCCTCACCCTAACCCTCTCCCACAGGGAGAGCAGCTGTGTTTAAAGTCAACGGGTGATGATTAATTTGTCACCCATTTTTTATTATCCCGTAGCATCGCATTCAGGATGGTTAGC
>NZ_JBKJYW010000329.1:0-3352 GCF_046715635.1 Serratia sp. (in: enterobacteria) | reverse complement strand
TCCAGATCGGTCTTTACTTCACGTTGTTCGCTTTCTGTCATCTCTTTCAGCGTTAGTCTCTTCATTTTGGCAACCTGTGTTGTGAAGTTGACTTTCAGTGTACAGCATTTATGGCAAAGATATTGTTCTGTAGTTAGCAATAAACCTAGCAAACCTCTTCCAACAGTTCACGGGGGAAGCGGATAAATCGAACTTTATCATCGGGCGGCTATTCGCTGCGAGGGTTGCCGAATTTGTTGTCGTACTCGCGCCGATAGCCACGCGCCTTATTGCGATCGCGGATCCATAGATAGCCACAAACCAGGGCGACCACGGTTGAAAATGAAACATTACGCATATCCCGGTCATAGTAAAACACCAACAATGCATCCAGTGCCGCCACCAGGGCAAACCACTTATACATATGCGACTGCCGCCGCGTGGCGGCGTTAAGGCGTTTCAACTGTCTGGCTTCGTGCAAAACCGGTTTTTGCTGCATAGTCACTCATCATCAATCAGTCTAGTGGCTAAATTAGCAGAATATTCCCGTCCCCGTCATGAAGGAAAAGGGTTGTTAGGGCACTTTCTGCATCAGTTTAACAATCATGCGCTGACGGATTGAAATCGGCTAAAAATGTGATAGGTTATTTATTCACTATTTCCGGTTTTATATTCAGTAGGTGGCGATGATTGTCAGAACCTGGCACGGCTGCGTGCCGCTACAACATCGGCAAGGATTTGCCGATCATTTGCAGGTCACAGGCGTTAAGCAGGCTAAAGAGATTGCGGGCAACCGTGGCGCTTTTGTCAGGCAAGAGGTGCAGGGAGACTATGCGCATTTCTTTCTGGCAACCTATTGGGCCTCGCTGGAGGCCATCAAATGTTTCGCCGGTGAAGCCTATCAGGTGGCGGTAACTTATCCGGATGATGAAGCTTTCGAGCTGCTCTCCGATCCTTACGTGTTTCATCATCAGGTTGATGAAATCGTCGAGCTTTAACCTCGAATTCAACGTTATGCAGGGGATTACGATGAACAGCAAAACAGTACGCCCAGAAGAGATCGTCCAACAGCAGCTTGATGCCTACAATGCCCGTGATATCGACGCCTTTATGGCCTGCTGGGCGGACGATGCGCTGTATTATCAGCATCCGGATACGCTGCTTGCCCGTGGTAAAGGTGAAATTCGTGAGCGTCATATTACCCGCTTCCAAGAGCCCAGCCTGTATGGTGAGCGAATCAAACGGATGGTGGTGGAGAACCTGGTGATCGACCAGGAAGTGGTCACGCGCAATTTTCCACAGGGGCGCGGGAAGATGGACGTCATTGCCATCTATGAGATCGAGCAGGGGAAGATCGCCAAGGCCTGGTTCAAGATTGGGCCGTGTGAACTGGATGAGGGCGCGTTATAGCGCCCTTTGATTACAGAGCCAAAATGGCTTCGATCTCAACGTTGAGATCGGGCGAGAACAGCGCACTGACGGCCACCAGTGAGCTGGCAGGGAGCGCACCGTCCAGATAATCGAACAGGACGTCACGGATGGCGGCCAGGTCGGCTATCTCGGTCAGAAAGACGGTGATCTTGATCAGTGATTTAAGATTAGTGCCTTCGCTGGCAGCCACGGCCGCCAACTGTTCCAGTATGGCGCGTGCCTGATCCTGTACCGTTTGCCCCTGGGCTTCGGTGGCAAAGGCGGTCAGGCCAGAGACGTAAAGCGTATCGGCGTGGCGTACCGCGTGCACATAGGGTCCACCAGGCTTAGGTAATTTTGCATAGTTGGTACGTTTGATTAATGACATGATGACCCCCACGAGATAACCAAGAGCACGCACTCATCAGCGCGTGCAGCCGAAAGTTTTGCAGGATGCTGCCGGGTAATACTATCATCTCAGGCAGTCGTTCACGCAATTAAGGGTGCATAAGGGTGATCAACCAGGTATTTATTCCTTATCTGCAACGCTGGCAACTTGAGCCAGACGGGCAAGCGTTTGAAACCCACAGCAGCTTGTTGATGCCGGTGCGCTATCAAACGATGCCCGCAATGCTGAAAATTGCCCGCGAACAGGAAGAAAAATTTGGCGGTCTGCTGATGTGCTGGTGGCGCGGAGAAGGTGCTGCGCGGGTGCTGGCCTGGCATGATGACGGCATTTTACTGGAAAGGGCAATGGGGCCATTGTCATTGGCACAGCTGGTACGTAATGGCGAAGACCAGCGGGCAACGGCTATTCTGTGCCAGGTCATTGCCCGATTGCATGCGCCAAGAGACGAACCTTATCCCGATTTGATCCCCTTGGATCAGTGGTTTAATGCTTTATGGCCTGCAGCGCAGGCTCACGGAGGCATGCTGCGTCTGAGTGCCTCCGCCGCGGCAGAACTGCTGACCAGCCCGCGGGAACAAGGGGTGTTGCATGGAGATATTCACCATGACAACGTGCTGGATTTTGCCGAACGCGGTTGGCTAGTGATCGACCCCAAGCGCCTGTATGGCGAGCGCGGATTTGATTACGCCAATATCTTCTGCAACCCCAATTACGGTGTCGCCACCGATCCCGATATCTTCCATCGTCGCGTTGAACAGGTTTGTGCGCTGGCTGGATTGGAACGTTGCCGTCTGTTGCAGTGGATCCTGGCCTGGGCGGGGCTTTCCGCCGCCTGGTTTTTGGAAGATGGTGAGCAAGCAGATATCGATTTCCGTGTGGCAGAACTGGCAGCGCGTGCCTTGGGTATTGCGCTGCCGCAGGGTGATAGCGGATTTATTCTGCCAACCTTTGCAGGCCAATAGCGGGATTCAAGGCATTTTGCGACGTGGTAATGAGAAAATAGCGTAAGCCAGCACGCCGCCAATCAGCCCCCAGAACGCAGCCCCTACGTTTAACAGCGTCAACCCGGAAGCGGTGATCAGAAAAGTGATCATCGCAGCGTCTCGCTGTTTATCATCTTGGAGTGCTTGTTGCAAACTACCGGCAATGGTGCCTAATAATGCCAGCCCGGCGATGGTATGGATCAAGGTGACCGGCAGCGCGCTGAACAGCATGCCGATAGTACCGCCGAATACCCCAGCTAACAGATAAAAGCCACCGGCGGCCACGGCAGCCATATAACGGCGTTTGGGATCGGGATGAACGTCCGGGCCCATACAAATGGCGGCGGTGATGGCCGCAATACACACCGTGAAGCCGCCAAAGGGGGCCAGCACCAAAGCCGTCAGGGCCGTCCAACTGATTAAGGGAGAAGTGGGGACGTCATACCCGCCAGCCTTGAGAGTGGCGATGCCTGGCGCGTTCTGTGAGGCCATCGTCACGACAAAGAAAGGAATACCTATGCCCAGCAACGTCGACAGCGTGAAGTGCGGAGCGATAAATTCTGGCTTGGCG
>NZ_JBKJYW010000328.1:0-20551 GCF_046715635.1 Serratia sp. (in: enterobacteria) | reverse complement strand
GGTTGTATTGTTTGCAGGCGGACTGTTCCTCCACCATATATTCTTACAGACTATTTTATAACGGTTTTTATCTTGAAATCCCCTGTTGTTACACGCAGATGTGACATAGGGGATTTTTTATGTGTATTCATCTGGCAAAATGTGGCTCACGCTACTCTTTTCGTCGCCGTATTCCTTTAGCGTTAATCCCTTATGTCCAACGTACAGAAATCGTCCAGGCTTTAGGTACGTCTAATCGCTCTGAAGCAGGAAGGTGGGCCGATTGGAAGGTTGCTGCTGGGAAAACGAATTCGCTCGCCTGCAAGGGGAGGCCATCCAGGCGAGCCTGCCCCATAGTTTGAGGGTGTTTAATACCGCATTTCCCTATTTTACTTTTTCTGCGACAGTTTCATCCAGGTTTGCACTACGGTATCCGGGTTAAGCGACAAACTGTCGATCCCTTGTTCCATCAACCACTCGGCAAAATCAGCATGATCCGACGGCCCTTGACCACAAATCCCTACATATTTTCCATGGCGCTTGGCGGCTTGAATCGCCATGCTCAGCAGCATTTTAACCGCTTCGTTGCGCTCATCGAACAGTTCGGAAACGACACCAGAATCGCGATCCAGCCCCAGGGTTAACTGCGTCATATCGTTAGAACCGATAGAGAAGCCGTCGAAATATTCGAGGAACTGGTCGGCCAGCAAGGCGTTGGAAGGGATCTCGCACATCATGATCACTTTCAACCCATTCTCACCACGCTTGAGCCCCTGATGTGCCAACTCTGCCACTACGTCTTTAGCCTGTGCCACAGTACGGACGAACGGTACCATCACTTCAACGTTGGTCAGCCCCATGTCATTACGTACCCTTTTCATCGCCTCGCATTCCATGGCGAAACAATCGCGGAAGCTATCAGCGACGTAACGGCCAGCCCCACGGAAGCCTAACATCGGGTTTTCTTCGTGTGGTTCGTACTTCTCGCCGCCTACCAGGTTGGCGTATTCGTTGGATTTGAAATCAGACAGGCGCACTATAACGCGCTTTGGCCAGAATGCTGCGCTCAGCGTGGCGATACCTTCAGTCAAACGACTGACATAGAACTCGACCGGATCGTCATAGCCGTGCATCAGCTCACGGATTTCGGCTTGCAGTTCAGGCGGTTGCTGGTCAAATTCCAGCAGCGCGCGCGGGTGCACGCCAATCATACGGTTAATAATAAATTCCAGACGTGCCAACCCAACCCCGTCGTTCGGCAAGCGGGCAAAATCGAAGGCGCGATCCGGGTTACCCACGTTCATCATGATTTTCAGCGGGAGTTCTGGCAGTTCGGTGACTTCTGAACGTTGCACGGAGAATTCCAGCATATCGCTGTAAACAAAGCCAGTGTCGCCTTCAGCACAGGACACGGTGACTTTCTGCCCCTCTTTCAGCAGGTCGGTGGCATGCCCACAGCCGACCACCGCCGGGATCCCCAGTTCACGGGCAATGATTGCCGCATGACAGGTTCGCCCGCCACGGTTAGTCACGATCGCAGCGGCTTTTTTCATGATCGGCTCCCAGTCCGGGTCGGTCATGTCGGTGACCAGCACATCGCCAGGCTGAATGCGGTCCATTTCACTGATATCGTAAAGCACTTTCACCGGGCCAGCCCCGATGCGCTGACCAATCGCTCGCCCTTCCACTAGCACGGTGCTATTGCCGTTCAAGTGGTAGCGTTCCATCACTTGCTCATTGGAACGTACGGTTTCCGGGCGCGCCTGCACAATCAGCAGGTTGCCGGTGTGGCCGTCTTTCGCCCATTCAATATCCATCGGGCGGCCGTAATGTTTTTCAATCAACATGGCCTGATGTGCCAGCGCCTGAACCTCGTCATCGGTCAGAGAGAAACGATTACGTTGCTCTTCCGGCACATCTTCAATACGAACCTGCTTGCCGTGATCCTGCGAAGGGGCGTACACCATGCGGATTTTCTTCGAGCCAAGATTGCGGCGCACAATAGCCGGGTTGCCTTTCAACAGCGTCGGTTTATGCACATAGAACTCATCCGGGTTAACCGCCCCCTGCACCACCATTTCACCCAGCCCATACGCGGAGGTGATAAATACCACCTGATCAAAGCCGGATTCAGTATCAATGGTGAACATCACACCTGAGGAAGCCAGATCGGAACGCACCATGCGTTGCACACCAGCGGATAGCGCCACGCCACGGTGGTCATACCCTTGATGCACCCGGTAAGAGATCGCCCGATCGTTAAACAATGAAGCAAACACGTGCTTGATCGCGACCATAACGGCATCGATACCCAGCACGTTGAGGAACGTTTCCTGCTGACCAGCAAAAGATGCATCCGGCATATCTTCTGCAGTAGCAGAAGAACGCACGGCAAACGACGCTGTACTTTCGCCTTCCTCCAGTTGCTTGTAGGCCAACGTGATTTCACGCTCGAATTCCGGGGGGAAAGGTGTGTCGATCACCCATTGGCGAATTTGCGCACCGGCCTTGGCCAGTTGGGCAACGTTGTCGATATCGGTTTGGTCCAGTAACTGATAGATGCGCTGGTTAACACCGCTTTGCTCAAGAAAATCATTGAACGCCTGGGCGGTGGTGGCAAAGCCATTGGGGACGGCCACCCCCAAATCGGAGAGATTGGTGATCATTTCACCGAGGGAGGCGTTTTTACCACCGACACGATCAACGTCGTGCATGCCAAGCTGGTTGTACCAAAGCACATTATGCAAGTCTGAGCTATTGTTAGACATCGAGACAATCCTTTTGCTATCAATAGGGTATAGGCGGTGTCTTCATTGCACGTGAGCGCCGTTGGGCGGTCATTCAAGCGACACCGCCTATATCACGGTTTGGAGCGTGTAGCAGCTTGCTCATGTGGATAAACACGGTTAGTGATACGTACACACGTCACGGCAAAGAGAAAAACGAATGTGCGTTGGTACCCAGGATCTGACGCTTACTCTCTTCTGGCAGGGCAGAGTGGCTGACCAGATGGCCGACCTGCTGCTCTCCTAACGGGAAGGGTGCATCCGAACCCAGCATCACCCGATCTGCCCCCATGGTATCAACCAGAAGCTGTAAAGCCCGTGGGTCAAACACGGCAGAGTCGACGTAGAAACGATCCAGATAGCTTGACGGTTTCTGCGGACAATCTTCACGCACGATGTCGCGCTGTTCCCAAGCGTTATCCACTCTTCCCATCAGGTAGGCAAAGCTGCCGCCACCGTGGGCAAAGCACAGCTTCAGGTTACGCGGCAGGCGCTCAAAAGCTCCTGAAAGGATCAATGACAGGATCGCCAACTGCGTCTCTGCAGGCATCGCCACCAGCCAGGGCAGCATCCATTTCTTCATGCGTTCCGCGCCGCCCATCATATCCCAAGGGTGCACCAGCACCGGAATCTCCTCCTTGGCGCAGTGGGTCAGAAAGGTAATCAGTGACTCATGATCCAGGTCCTTCGCACCCACGTGATTGCCTATCTGCACGCCGATGTGGCCGCACGCTTTTGCTCGGCTGGCTTCGCGGCAGGCAGCGTCGCTATCCTGCAACGGAACCTGCGCCAGCACCTTCAACCGCTGTGGGTTGGCGGAGGCCATCTCCAACGCCCGGTCGTTCATCAGTTGCGCCCAGGGCAGGGCGCGCTCGATGGCAACGTCGTAGGCAAACAACACCGGTGTGGCACACATGATCTGAATGTCAATCTGCTGCTCATCCAGGTGCTCCAGGCGGCGCTCAGCATCCCACAGTGCGTCATAGACCGGGCGGAACGGTTTATCGTTCAGCATGATCTGGCCTTCGCGCCCATCGGTTGCCAACCAGGGAGCCCGCTCAACGTCGAGTCTGGCGGCCTCTTGCTGGCTTATTTTCGGGAAAAAATGTGAGTGAATATCTATTTTCATCGGTTTTCTCTTGCCTTCAGTATGCGATGCCAGGTCTGCCAGTCGCGCCCTGAGTGGATTTCACCGCATTTACTGCAGTGGCGTTCTTCATCGCTGGTTGCATAAAATAGTTCATAAACCGGGGGAAGATCCGTCACGATGCTTTCCAGGTCCATCTCATAGCGTTTGATTAGAGTGCCGCAGGCGGCGCAAGACCACTGCAACGCGTCAACTTCTTTTTCCGGGCGAACCCGCTCAATCACCAGACACAGACTGTCCTCTTCCGGCCGCTGTGGGGAATGGATCACATGGGGTGCCATCAGGAAAATGTCTCCTTCGTGCAGGTCGATCCGGTCGTAATGGCCGTTATCCCAGATGTTCAGGTAGGCATTCCCTTTAAACTGGTAGAAAAACTCCTCCACCGGATCGTCATGAAAATCGGTGCGCTGATTCGGCCCACCGACGACGGTGACCATAAAGTCACTGTCTTGCCAGATCTGTTGGTTATTCACCGGTGGCTTGAGCAGGTGAGCGTTATTGTCTAGCCAGTTTTTGAAATTGAGCGGAAATCCATATTTGAAGTTAGACATTGTTATTCTCCGATTTGTAGGGCAGAGGGTACGAACAGTTTATTATTGTGGTTTATAGGCAATAGCCTTGATTTCAATGAGCAAATGTGGGTGGGGCAGTTGATGCACGGCTACGGTGGTCCGGGTAGGGCCGTCGTAGTTAAAGTAGTCGGCGTACACCGCGTTATAACCGGCAAAATCGTTCATATTGACCAGAAATGCGCTGATTTCGACCACATCACTCAGATCGGCACCGACGCTGCGCAGGATGTCGCGGATATTATCGAGCACGGCACGGGTCTGAACGTCGATATCCAGACGGGTGGCACCCATGGCGTCCACTTCGGCACCCGCAATGCTGTTGTCTGGCAGCCTCGAACTGGTGCCGGAGACAAACAGAAAATCACCGGCCCGTTTTACGTGTGGAAAACGCCCGCGCGGGGTCGCTTTTCCTTCAACCACTACCGCCTGACCGCTCATTGTGCACCTCCGGTATGAAATGCTGTCCGGCCAAATCCGGAGATATCGACGCTGACGTGCAACCCTGGGCTCAGCGCTTCGGCTGCGGTCGCGGCTCCTGCCAGGATCACTGAGCCAGCAGGCAACACGCGTTCCTGTTGATGCAACAGGCTGGCGATCTGTACCAGCGCTCGCAGTGGATGCCCTAGGATCGCCGCCGTGCTGCCGACCTGCACCGGGCGGCCGTTGAAGTTCATCACCACGCCAAGGTTATCGATGGCGCGCTGCGGGCTTTGCAACGCGCCCACGACGAATTTGGCGGATGAACAGTTGTCTGCCACTACATCCTCAAGAGTGAAACGGAAGTCTCGATAGCGGGAATCAATGATCTCCAGCGCCGGGCCAACCCCTTCAAGTACCAGACCAGCTTCAGCCAGAGATAGCGGGCCGTTGATCTCTTTGCGGGTGATGAAATAGATCTCAGGTTCAACACGTGGGTGGATCAACTCGTGCAGATCCAGTGAAGCCCCGTCTTCAATCTGCATCGCATCGGTCAGTTCACCCCAGATCAGATGATCAACGCCCATCTGCAGCATTTTGGCGCGGCTGGTAAAGCCCAGCTTCAGGCCAACGCGCCGCTCACCACGCTGTTCGCGCAGCCGGATCCCTTCAGCCTGCACGCGGTAGGCGGTGGCAAGATCAAGCGCAACCTGCCCGGTTAACTGGGCGGCGGCTTCCTGGCGTAGCGTAGCTTGATCCAACTGGGTGGCCAAGGCGGTCAAATCCATTACTTTGCTCATGCGTTTTTCTCCTGTTGCCCGTTGCGCTGTGCCTGTAAATCCAGGGCGACATCCACGATCATATCTTCCTGACCACCCACCATGCGGCGGCGGCCGACCTCAAGTAAAATATCGGCGGCTTTGAGCTGATACCGTTCTGCGGCATTCTCGGCGTGACGCAGGAAACTGGAGTAAACCCCGGCGTAACCCAGTGACAGGCTTTCACGGTCGACGCGTACCGGGCGATCCTGCAGCGGACGCACCAGATCGTCGGCCGCATCCATCAGTTGCAACAGGTCGCAGCCGTGGTTCCAGCCCAGGCGTTCGGCGGTGGCGATAAACACCTCAAGCGGCGCATTGCCCGCCCCAGCACCCTGACCAGCCAGCGAAGCATCAACCCGCTGACAGCCTTCTTCTACCGCAACGATGGAGTTGGCAACGCCGAGTGCCAGATTATGGTGAGCGTGCATGCCGATTTCGGTGCTTTCGTTGAGTACTTCACGCAGGGCGCGGAAGCGATCGCGGATATCCTGCATCAGCATGGCGCCACCAGAATCGACCACGTAAATGCAGGTGGCCCCGTAGGACTCCATCAGCTTGGCCTGCTGCGCCAGTTTTTTCGGCTCAGCCATGTGGGACATCATCAGAAAGCCGACGGTATCCATCCCCAGTTCACGGGCATAGGCAATGTGTTGGCGTGAAATGTCGGCTTCGGTGCAGTGGGTGGCGACGCGTACCACGCGGGCACCTGCGTCATACGCATTACGCAAGTCATGAACGGTGCCGATACCCGGCAGCAGCAGCGTCGCAATCCTGGCGTTGCTGACCGACTCTGCGGCAGCGGCAATCCACTCTACGTCACTGTGTGCGCCGAATCCGTAGTTGAAGCTGGACCCTGATAACCCGTCACCATGTGCAACTTCGATCGAGTCCACGCCGGCACGATCCAACGCGGTGGCGATCTGGCGCACCTGTGGCAACGAATAACGGTGGCGTACGGCGTGGGAACCGTCACGCAAAGTCACGTCGGAGATATACAGTTTTTTCATCTTCATGCTCCCTGCCCGTGCAGCAGACGCCCGGCGATGTGTTCACCGCAGGCCAGTGCGGCTGATGTCATGATATCGAGATTACCGGCGTAGGCTGGCAGATAGTGGGCAGCGCCTTCGACCTCGAGGAAAATGGAAACTTTCAGGCCACCCTCTGGCCCCAGATCCGGGTAGAGGTGAGCATCAACCGGGGAAATCGCTTCAAACTGCACTTCCTGCTTCAGCCGATAACCGGGCACGTACTGCTGAACTTTGGCTGCCATGGCGGCAACCGCTTCGCTAATGGCGTGCCGATCGCTGGGCGGTGTCAGGCAGAAAACGGTATCGCGCATCATCAACGGCGGTTCGGCCGGGTTGAGGATAATGATGGCTTTACCACGCCTGGCCCCACCCACCGTCTGTAGTGCCTGTGAGGTGGTTTCAGTAAATTCGTCAATATTAGCGCGGGTACCGGGGCCAGCAGAGCGGCTGGAGATCGAAGCCACGATCTCGGCATAGTAAACGTCGGTGACGCTGGCGACAGCAGCCACCATGGGGATCGTGGCCTGCCCACCGCAGGTGACCATGTTCAGGTTTGGCGCATCGCCCTGAGTCTCCAGGTTAACAACCGGCACTACGTAAGGGCCGATGGCAGCAGGGGTCAGATCGATTACCCGCACGCCATGTTGCTGCAGTAACTTGTTATGGTGCGCATGTGCCCCGGCAGAGGTGGCGTCAAACACGACCTTGATGTCGCTGAAATCAGGCAGAGCCAGCAGCCCGTCAATGCCTTCATGTGTTGTCGACACCCCGAGCCGGTTGGCGCGAGCTAGGCCGTCGGAGGCGGGATCGATACCGACCATCGCTGCCATTTTCAGGCGTTTGCCATGGCGCAGGATTTTGATCATCAAATCGGTGCCGATGTTGCCTGAGCCGATAATCGCGGCAGAAATCTGTGCTGAGTGACTCATTGTGTGCCTCCTGCGGCCTGCGCGAAGCGAGCACTGACTTGGCCAAGTCCTTCAATGCGTGCGGTAAATACATCCCCTGCGCTGGCGGCAACCATCGGCCCCAATGCGCCGGTGAGGATAATATCGCCAGCCCGCAATGCGTCCCCCCGTTGTGCCAGCGTATCCGCCAACCACAGAGCGGCAAGCAGCGGATTGCCCATGCAGGCGGCCCCTGCACCCACCGAAACCGGCTCACCGGCACGTTCCAGCACCATGCCGCAGCCAAGCAGATCGACATTTTTCAACTGCACCGGGCGGTTACCCAGCACGAACAGGCCACAGGACGCGTTATCGGCAATGGTGTCAGCCAGTGAAATATCCCAATTGGCAATGCGGCTGTCGACGATTTCGATGGCGGGCAGTAGATAAGCGGTGGCGCGGATCAGATCGGCAAGCGTGTGTTTTTCATGAGGCAGATCGTGCTCAAGGACCAAGACGATCTCGGCTTCCACTTTGGGCTGGATCAGGCGGCCTGCGACAATGTCTTCCCCGTCACACAGCGCCATGTCGGCGAACAGCCGGCCAAAATCGGGTTGATTGACGCCCAGTTGTCGTTGCACCGCTGGCGAAGTCAGCCCGATCTTACTGCCAACCAAGCGGCGTCCTTTCTTAAGCTGGCTGTCGTTATTAAACCGCTGCACGGCGTAGGCGGCATCGATATCATGGGTGCCAATCAGGTTGCGAACCGGCGCGCAGGGCAGGCTGCTGCTGGCCGCCTGTCTGAGCATTTTGGCGGCTTCATGATATTCAGGCTTCAATGGATTTGACACATGGCTCTCCTGTTTGTGTGCCACGGATCACCACTGGCGATCGTGGGAGATATTCTTTGCTGATTTGCAATAGCCTGTGTGGGGCATGCTGGCAGTCTAGCCAGACTGGTAATAAGTGAAAATGAATAAAGGGGCTTTTGCTATTCTCTAAAGTTATGCCATAGTCGCCGGATAAGCTGCCTTGGGGCAGACGACTTCAGGGAGTCAATGGCAATGAATGAACGTTCCCCTTTTACCGTGAGTGACATGATCCTCAACCGGCTCAAGCTGCGCCCGCTGCTGATTTTTGATCGGGTATTGCGTAACCAGTCGATTGCGCGTGCGGCCCGCGAGCTGAATCTGACTCAGCCTGCGGTGACTAAAGCAATCCGCGAGTTGGAACAACAGCTGGATACCGTGCTGTTTAATCGTAATAACCGGGGGGTGACCCCGACAGACTGCGGCATCTTGCTGGGGGAACGGGTTAAATCGGTGATTGCCGAACTGCGCTACCTGACCGACGAACTGAACACTTTTAAAGGCGGCGTGGTTGGCCATGTGGTGGTAGGGACGCAGATCTCGGCCAGTGCCCGTTTGTTGCCACGCGCTATCCTGTTGTTGAAAGCGCGAGCGCCGAAAATCCTGGTCACTGTGCAGGAAGGGCCACAGGATTATCTGTTTCCTGCGCTGGCCAACGGTGAGTTGGATGTGGTGGTGGGGCGTTTACCTGAGCTGGATACGCCGCTGACTGCCAGGATGGCATTGAGCCACCGAGCGCTGTACCGCAACAGCCTTGGCGTGGTTGCTGGTAGCCACCATCCGTTGGTCAATATGGTCGATCTTAACCTTCAACATTTTGCCGAATGGCCGTGGATCCTGCCGCCGATCGATTCACCCGCCCGGCGCGTGGCCGATCAATTCTTCAAAGAGTCCGGGCTACCGATCCCGGAAAATATTGTGGAATCGCTGTCGTTGCTGACCAACGTCAACCTGCTGGTGGATTCCTCTTTCCTTGGGCTGATGCCTACTGCGGCTGCGCGGCGTTTTATTGCGGCGGGCCTGCTGATCCAACTGCCGCTTGGGGACGTGGGGCCACCCGCGGAGGTGGGCTTCTCCGTTCGTGAGGATAAACCATTGACTCCGGCGTGCAGGCAACTGATCGAGTGCCTTAAGCTGGCGGTTCAGCAAGACAATGAACTACCTGACTATAACTAAACGGAATAGCAAAGCCCCCTTTATTCATTTTCAACTTATTTCAACGGCTCCTTACACTGCGTAACGATACCCGGCCGAAGGTTCCCTGCAACGGCGTTGCATTCAGACGCGAATGGGAGGTTCCTTCGTGCTGATTTGTGACTCAGGAGGAATAGTGCCGTGGCAACTTATCAATCCGCACCGGATTTACCCTTGTACATCGACGGGCAGTTTGTCGATGGGATCCGAAAGTTCGACAATATCAGCCCGGTTGACGGGCATCTCGTTTCGCACGTTGCCGAAGCGAGTGAGGCTCAGGTCGCCGCAGCGGTAAAAGCCGCTTATGCCGCGCTCTCCGGGCCGTGGGGGCAACTGAGCGTACCGGAACGTACCGCGTTGATGCATCGGGTGGCCGATGGCATTGAAGCCCGTTTTGATGATTTTGTGGCGGCAGAAGTGGCGGACACCGGGCGGCCAGAAAATCTGGCTCGTACTCTGGATGTCCCACGCGCCATTACCAATTTTCGTACCTTTGCCGATCTGGTCGCGACTTCGGTCAACGAATGTTGTGAAACCCCGCAGGCGGACGGCGGCTTGCTATTCAACTATACGGTTCGCAAGCCCCTGGGTGTTGTCGCTGTCATCTCTCCTTGGAACCTGCCGCTGTTGCTGCTGACCTGGAAACTCGGGCCAGCGCTGGCAATGGGTAATACCGTGGTGTGCAAACCTTCGGAAGAAACACCGTCCTCGGCCACGTTGCTGGCCGAGGTGATGCACGCAGCTGGTTTGCCTGCCGGGGTGTTTAACCTAATCCACGGTTTTGGCCCCGGTTCGGCAGGGGAATTTCTTACCCGTCAGCCAGAGATCGCGGCAGTTTCCTTTACCGGTGAATCGCGAACCGGTAGCGCGATTATGAAAGCGGTGGCGGATGGCGTAAAGGAAGTCTCTTTCGAGCTGGGAGGGAAAAATGCGGCGGTGGTGTTTGCCGATGCCGACTTTGACGCCGCCGTGGCAGGCGTAGCACGTTCCTCATTCTTTAATACCGGGCAGGTGTGTCTGTGCTCCGAACGGGTCTATGTGCAACGCCCTATCTTTGATCGCTTCGTCGCGGCACTGAAGGAGCGAGCCGAAGCCTTGAAGATAGGTTATCCCGATGAAGAGGGGGTGGATCTTGGCCCGTTGGTGTCTCAGAAGCACCGGGATAAAGTGCTTTCCTACTTTGCACTGGCACGCACTGAAGGCGCTAACGTGATCACGGGCGGTGAGGTACCGGTATTTGGTGATGAGCGTGATAACGGATCCTGGATCCGTCCGACCATCTGGACCGGGCTGGGTGATGATGCGCGTTGCGTACGTGAAGAGATCTTCGGTCCCGTGTGCCATATTTCTCCCTTCGATGACGAAGATGAAGTGTTGGCACGGGTCAACGACAGCCAATACGGCCTGGCTTGCGCGCTGTGGACCAGCCATGTCGGGCGTGCCCATCGTCTGGCACGGCGTGTCCATACCGGTATTGTCTGGGTCAACAGTTGGTATGCCCGCGATCTACGCACGCCGTTTGGTGGCAGCAAATTGTCCGGCATGGGCCGCGAAGGTGGCCGCCACTCTCTCGATTTTTACTCTGAAATCAGCAATATCTGCATAAAACTATAATCGACCACCGGCCGCTGCCAGATCGGTTGGCGGCCTGCTGATCCTTGCCATAGAAGCCGACAGGAGCTTTACCTCATGTCTCATCCTACATCGCTGGATATTGAAGCCTTTATCGATCGCACACGGTTTTCCCCGTTCCAATGGTTACTGCTGTTACTGTGTTTTTTAGTGATTTTCATGGACGGCTATGACATGGCCGCCATTGCCTATGTGGCACCTTCGTTGCTGGCCGAATGGGGGCTGCAGAAGGCAGAACTTGGTCCAGCCATGAGCGCTGCGCTGTTTGGTCTGGCCTTTGGCTCGCTGCTGTCCGGGCCGCTGGCGGATCGGATTGGCCGCAAACCGGCGGTGATCTACTCGGTACTGCTGTTTGGGGTGTTCAGCCTGGCGACGGCCTGGTCTTCTTCGATTGGCTCATTGACCGTACTGCGCTTTGTCACTGGATTAGGTTTGGGGGCTGCCATGCCCAATGCCATCACGCTGCTGTCCGAATACTGCCCCAGCAAGCGACGCACCATGATCGTCAGCGCCATGCTGTGCGGATTCCCGCTAGGCGCTGCCGCCGGTGGTCTGCTGGCTGGCTACCTTATCCCCTCGTTTGGCTGGCGTTCGGTGCTGGTGGTGGGGGGAGTCGTGCCGATCTTGTTGTGTGGGATATTGCCGTGGGTGTTGCCGGAGTCGGTACGCTATATGGTGCTTAAAGGCTATCCCAACGCCAGGATCCGCGCCATTCTTCGGCGGGTGAAGAGCGACGGGATGGAGCAGGTAGAACACTTTGTAATTGCGGAAAAAATTGCCGACGGTCATTCCGCTATTCGCGCCATTTTAACCTCGCCGTACCGCACCATCACCGGCCTGCTCTGGTTAAGCTGTTTCATGAGTATGCTGGTGTTTTATATGATTGTCAGTTGGATGCCACTGTTGCTGCAAGAGGCGGGGCTTGAGGTACAACAATTTTCTCATATCAGCGCGCTGTTTCCGTTAGGTGGGGGCGTAGGTTCAATCCTGATCGGCTGGGTGATGGACCGCCGTGAGCCGAACAAGGTACTGGCCTTCGCCTATCTGATTGCCGGGTTACTGGCCTATGGTGTTGGGCTGGCGGTGGGTAACGTCAACCAGACCCTGATATTGGGGTCGTTGGTGTTCTTTATGGGCTTTGCTTCCGGTGGTGGGCAGTCTGCACTGGCTTCGCTGGCGGCGTCATATTATCCCACCAGTTGCCGTGCTACCGGTGTGGGCAGTATGTATGGGGTAGGGCGTTTTGGTGCTATCGCTGGCGTGCTTTCCGGTGCCGAACTGTTGCGCTACCAGTATCCTGCCAGCACCATTTTCAGCCTGCTGCTGGTCCCGGCCTGGCTGGTTTGCCTGGCACTGATGCTGAAATACTACAGCGGACGGCGGAGGGAACTTCTGTTGACCCGTTTGCAGGATAAACACTGAGTGCGTCACCCGCCGCTATGGCGGGTGATATTGCTCCACGCTAACGTCGAGGTCGAGGCCAACCGCCAGATCAATGACGTCGGTACATCCAGGTTCAACTGATAACCGACCAGAGGCCCGAAAGCCCATGGCAGGCGTGTCAGCATGTCCCTGGACTGCAACAGCTCCAGTACGTGATCGCGCCAGTGATCAAGCAGTGGCAGCGGACAGGTTTCCTGCACCAGGTGCCAGAGTCGGCCGATATTGTTTTCAGCGTCTCGGGGGAAGCAGGGCCAATGCGCGGGCGTTGGCCTGATCCGGTTTGATGCTGCGTTTATCGAACAGCCATAAATTGACAAGAGAACCGAACAGTGTGCGTCGGTAATGGCGTGAGCTGCATTTTTTTAGTCGCTCAGTATTACCGACAAAAACCGGGATTGATGCGCCCTAGTCGGTGACGATGTGAAACTGATCCAGGCCCTGTTCATTTCGACCCAGCGTCAGCCGTGCCAGAAAAGCCTGAATGGATGTATCACGACCCCAGAGGGAAAGAAACATGGGACTGTTCTGCTCATCGCAGACCAATCCGTCCGACAACCAAACCGAGTTCATCAGCGGCGATCTCCTCAACCAAAGAGGATAGTGTGGGTAATTCGGTGAATGCTTCGGCCATAGGAGGTGTTGAAGCTGAATGGTGGGTTTCGCTTTTCACCAACAGTTGGCGCAGTGCATCAGTTCCCACCATATTCACCGGCTGCAGCATCAAATCATCTCTGGGCAACGCGGTGAGGACATCGGGTAACTCACTCAACGCCTGCTGCTCGCGCAAATACAAGGCACGAACCAACTTATCTGCCTGCGCTTCAGCTTCAGGCAATATCCCATTGATGACCCGAAACTGGTTACGTAAGCCGACCTGTGCCAGTTCGTGATGGGTTCTGGCGACTTCAGCGAGCGTGGGTTTCTGCGCCCTGGCGATCAGTATCAGGCGGGTTCTTGTTGCATCGGACAAGGCCTGTAATGCCTGAGCGTAACGGTCGCGTTGCTTTTCCAAACCGGCCAGCGGGCCCAGACACGAAGAACCCTCCGGGTTACTGTCGATGAAACTGCTCCAGACCCCCGGAAGCTGCAGTAAACGGATGGTATGCCCGGTGGGGGCAGTATCAAAAATCACATGATCAAAATCATTCAGCAGTGCAGCGTCAGTCAATAAACCGGTGAACTCATCAAACGCGGCAATCTCAGTGGTACAAGCACCTGACAACTGCTCTTCGATACTGCGAACCACCGCCTCTGGCAGCAAGCCTTTGACGGGGTCAACGATACGGGAGCGGTAAAGCTGAGCTGCCGCTTGAGAGGCAATTTCCAGTGCAGACAGTCTCGGCACGGTGGCGATCGTGGTAATTTAGTTGCCGATGGGCTGATTAAAAACCTGGCCGACATTCGAGACCGGATAGGTACTGACCAACAAGACGCGCTTACCGGCATCCGCCAGGACAATCGCGCTGGCACAGGAAATGGACGTTTTACCGACCCCGCCTTTCCCGGTAAAAAAGAGAAAAACCGGTGGATGTTGTAAGAATTTCATGACCTTCCCTCCATGCGTTGATTAACAGCAGGACGTGTTGCCACCACAGCAGCTTTTCGGGGCGATGCCGATGATTTCCAGCGGCAGTTTGCACCAGCGAGCCAGGTCAGCACGGGTAGGGTAGCGCCCGGCCATGACAAATTCTCCATCCAGCAGAATGAGCGGCAGGCCTTCAGCGCCTGAATTTTCGAGGAAATTTTTGACCAACGTATTGTCGATAAAGGCCATAGGTTGTTGGGCGAGGTTGTAACGTGCGACGGTGACTCCGCGTTTTTTGAGCCATCCCACTTCAGCAGAGAAGGTGACCAAGGCCTGATCAACATCGGTGCCACACACACCGGTACTGCAACAGAGTGCCGGGTCATACAAATATGAAAAAACAGATGTGAAAGAGTAAATTTTTTAGTACATCAATGACAGTCAGTCTTACTGCTTATCGTTCCATTTCCGCATGCCAGCAAAACGATTTTGTCTCGTTGACTGAGATAGGCCTGCTCTATCACAGCGGCAGCCCAAGCAGGAATATGTGGTGACAGGCGATAGTGGATCCACTTTCCTGCACGGCGATCCAGTAAAAGTCCAGACTCTCTGAGCATTGTTAGATGCCTGGAAATCTTGGGTTGAGGCTCATTGAGCGTGTTACAAAGCTCGCAAACACAGAGTTCACCGGATTCTCGCAGCAGCAGGATGACATTCAGGCGGGCTTCGTCTGACAGGTTTTTGAAGAGCTGTAAGGGGGGTGAGTGTCGTCATGATGGCTTCAACTCAAATAACTCACACCATCTTAAAACTCTAGCCAACAAAGTCAATGTTACATCTGATTTTTCGAATGTGAAGTGAGTGTTCCGGAGAGACTAGCTAAGAATGAGAGAGTAAATCCAGCGAGTACGCTATGAATTTTTCATGAGAGAAAAGGGCTTTCTGGCCAATGTCGGTTATTGGAAGGAATGCACAGGCAAGTGCACTGTTGCAAAGTTCGCTACGAGGTAGCCTTTTGTCCTATTCAAAGGCCTTACATTTCAAAAACTCTGCTTACCAGACGTATCTCGCCCAAGGGATCACCATAATAAAATGCTGAAGCCTGGCCTTTGCGTAGTGCACGCATCACCTCAATACCTTTGATTGTGGCGTAAGCCGTCTTCATGGATTTAAATCCCAACGTGGTGCAGATTATCCTTTTCAGTTTGCCATGCTCACATTCAATGACGTTATTCCGGTACTTAATCTGTCGGTGTTCAACGTTAGACGGGCATCGACCTTCGCGTTTGAGCAAAGTAAGCGCACGGCCATAAGTGGGCGCTTTATCCGTGTTAATAAATTGCGGGATCTGCCATTTCTTCACGTTTTTGAGGATTTTAGCCAGGAAACGGTATGCAGCTTTGCTATTTCTACGGGAGGAGAGATAACAATCGACAGTACGTCCCCTGCTGTCGACGGCGCGATACAGATAAGCTCAGTGGCCATTGACCTTCACGTACGTTTCATCAATGTGCCACGGGCAAAGATCGGAAGGGTTACGCCAGTACCAGCGCAGTCGTTTTTCCATTTCAGGCGCATAACGCTGAACCCAGCGGTAAATCGTGGTGTGGTCAACATTCACACCACGCTCGGCCAGCATCTCCTGCAGTTCACGGTAGCTGATGCCGTATTTTCAGTACCAGCGTACCGCCCATAGGATGATGTCACGCTGAAAATGCCGGCCTTTGAATGGATTCATACTCTGTTCCGTCAACAAAAGGTGACGATAAGTTTATCACCTCCAGATTTTTGCAACAGAACCACTTAACCCACTTATGACGCCTTAATGCGACACAACCTTAGAATATTTATAGCCCTTACCCAATGTCTATCTGCGACTAATAATAATTGATCAGAAACATAGCTTTGCCGCCAGCCTTTCCCGGTGTCACCATGGTGTCTGTCTGGATATAACGAGCCGCCAGAGGGATTCGGATGGTACTAGTGCCATCTTTCGGAAGCTGCAATACCTGCTCATTAGCAAAATTAAATAACTCAGGGTTACTACTGGTACTTCCCCATCCAAGTTGGATCCCTATCCCTGACGCCGCGTTGGCAGCAGTGGTATCTATCGCCATAATGCCGTTAGCGGAATTAATGACCTGTGTTAAAGGAGTAAGTCGAACGCCCAGATTGTTATTTTTTGACGCAGGAGTTCTCGGTAAGCCTTGGTATTCAAATAATGTCACGTAATTCGATGCGTCATAGTACCCGTGAAAAGTAGGGCAGTCAGTCAGAATGATAGACGCATCAACCCACGGGGTCGTGGAGTTGGGACCGGTAAAATATTGCCGCGTCTCATAACTCCCCATATCAACATTCACATCCGTCGTTTTACAAGTCTGTGACGAGATATTCAATACCCCTTGAAACGGGATAATATTAGTCACTTTCGGCAATCCCGTTACCGGCAGGCCTGAAGTCCACTGCGTGCCTATTGTCATGGTGGGCACGTTGCTACCGTTCAAGGGATAGCTCCCCGGCTGAAGTGGGCCTATCTTAATCAAACTGATCCATCTTCTAATATTATAGTTGATGAGCCCTGTAGGATTGGCCTCAACCCGCCGAGGTGTTAAATAAGCCGTATCAATATTCCCTTCCGTCGCACCAAAGCTTACCATCACCCCGATGCCTGGAATACCGGTTTTATAGACCACGTTGCCATACTGTGGGTGTATCCACCCCGACAGTGGCAGAGGAGGACTCTGTACGCCAACATACGTTTGCACATAAAAAAACTGCGACGGCGAAGGTGTGGTTGACGTACAGCTAATCACCCCCAATGTAGCTCCACTTAAAATAGTATTCCATTCCCCCTGATAAATGACGGTACCATCGGGTATATCCATACCGGCCGAGATATTGGCCGGGGCTAATGTCACGGTATCTGTACGGGGGATCCCTGGCATTGGCGTACAGTTGATCACCGCCCAAGCGCTATGACTGCCGGTTACAGACAGTAATCCCCAAAACACGGTATTGATCATTCTCTTCATTATCACGCTTACCTTCTCGCTATGTTGCTGTCTTACCCTGCATACGCTTGCCTTTCGGCTGCGGCGGCATCAGGTATGACACGTTGCACTGCTGCGCCCCGTCCTGACCCCATGTCACGCTAAGTTGATCCCGCTCATTCTCCACCAGGGCATAGATTTGCCCCATTTGCCCGACCGTTCCCACGTTGTTGCCTTTGCTGTCGAACACGCTCGCGCCGAACGGCACCAGACTGCCATCACTTAACATTGTGGTAATAAGCATCGGAAATTTATGACAGTTTTTCAACAAATAGATTAATAACTGCGCCTGATTCTCATTTAAAAACACTGACTGGAAAAAGAATGAGCGTTCTGTATCATCATCTCCGTAATACAATATTTTGTTTTGATTTTAGCAAAATTGAATTGAATATCGCCATCGATTATGAATCCATACAGTCTACTATTCATATAGTTGGCCCGTTATTTCCGCTTTTAAAACTAAAACTATAATCCTTCGTTTACTAAGGTCATTATAGAGTTAATTTCTTTAGTGGCAACTCATTCATGGCGATAGTTTTGAGTGCTGAAAAATCAATAATCATAATTAAATTCCAGTAAAATCTAAAAAGTAGAATTTATATAAATATAATGCAATTAAATTAGCACGATAAATCAAAAATGCTTAATTTTTTTTCGTCAGTCTAAAGTTTCAAAAAAATATATTTTTTAGTTAGAAAAACTAATTTAATTAATTTATGATTAAATTTCATAGAGATAAGGCAACAAGCAATATTGGGATTTATCTGTAATAATCTTGCCTCAAAATGCCGATTACACATTTTATTCATCACTGCTGGTCGCTGATGATAAGCACGTCTGTAACCTGAGGCGACGTGTCGGTTGATGCCCTTTTCCAGTTCCCTGCCTCTCTCTATATACTCTACACCATCTCTATTCCGCACCCGGCAAAACTCTTGTTCCAGCAGGGGGCAGTTTGGGAAACGGAAATTTGTGTACGCTAAGAGCGTTATTTTACCAACGACGATATGTAACTGATTGATTTAGTGCCCGTGACTATCAGCCGGTTTGGTTTTGCCGTTCTACTCTGCTATCTGAAAAATATCGGGTTTGTTACAGATAAAAAATCGGCACCATCCGCAGAACTGCTCAGAGTGGTTAAAAAACATACTTAGCGAATAAAAGGGACTTCCCCTCGATGTGGTTACTGTACCCATCTTCCGTGACATTATAGGGAGAGTAACCAAAATATTACAGGGGAATAACCATGGCCGTTGTAACTGTTGGGATCGACCTCGCTAAATATGTTTTGCCGTTCATGGCGCTGATAATAATGGCAATGCTGTTCTAGGTAAACCCAAAGTAGCCTGGGCTGCGCGGCCTGAACTCATTGCCAACCTGCCTCTCTGCACTGTCGGTATGAAAGCCTGCTCAGGCGCTCATTACTGGGCAAGGCTATGGTCACAGCGTTAAATTGATGGCCCCGAAATTCGTTTCACCATACCGGCTGGCAGGTAAAGCCGGTAAAAATGACGCTGCTGATGTACTGGCTATTTGCGAAGCCGTCCGGCGACCCCACATGCGTTTTGTGCCGGTAAAAGATGAAGAGCAGCAGTCCATGCAATGTCTGCATCGTACCCACCAGGGTTTTATTGAAGAACGCACCGCATCATATAACCGGCTTCGTGGCCTGGTATCGGAATTTGGCCTGGTTGCCCCGCAGAGTACAGAACAACTGCGGAGACTGGCCAGAGAACACCGCAAAAATTTGCCTGGCTGGGTCAGTCAGTGCGTTGATGATCTACTCCGTCATATTGACAATATTGAGCTAAAAATCGCTGAGTATGATCGTATCCTGGCCAAAATAGCCGCCCGAGACAGCCGTAGCAAAAACATCATGAAACTCAGGAGTGTCGGTCCTACAACAGCAAGTGCGTTGATCGCCAGTATTGGCAGTAGGCATGATTTTAAGAACGGCCGCCAGCTTGCAGCGTGGCTGGGTCTGACGCCATCACAGTACAGCAGCGGGGGAAAGGCCCGGCTGGGGAAAATAACGAAAGCGGGTGACGCTTATTTGCGCGCTTTACAGGTTCAGGGCGCTCGCTCTGTAACGATCGGCGTGGAGAATAAACAGGATCCCTTCAGTCGGTGGGTATGTTCACCGATCAATCGCCGGGGTTACTGGCGTGCAGCCGTCGCTATTGCTGCAAAAAACGCCCGACTATGCTGGGAATCATTGAATTATGGTGATGACTTTAAGCTGTATTCATTACCAAATAGCTAAAACGCATTATCTGAAGACCAACACCTTTTCTGGCTGCAAGCGTTGATGTTAAAGGGTTTGACCCCGTGAGGAATATCTGCAAAACGTACTGGATATCACTATCCGATTAGCGAGCGAGAGCCTCACGAGCGTCTTTCATCAGGATCCGAATCGATGACGATTCCTGCATATAAAGCGTATTCCACAGCACCACTGCGTTTGTCACCAGACCCAGCGCACCCAACTGATCTTCTTGCCCCTCGCGGTAACGTTTTCTGATCTCACTACGCTGACCGTAGCAGATGGCTCTTGCCACGGCATGGCGACCTTCGCCCCGGTTCAGCTGTGTTAGGATCCGGCGGCGATAGTCCTCATCATCAATATAGTTGAGAAGATACAGTGTCTTGTTAACTCTCCCGACCTCCATTATTGCCTGAGCAAGCCCTGACGGTCGGGTACTTCTCAATAGCGATCGAATGAGTTCTGACGCATGAATAGTGCCGAGCTTCAGCGAACCGGCAACCCGCATCATCTCATCCCAGTGGCTTTCGATTTTAGAAAGGTCAACACAACCCCGCGCCAGTTCGTCCAACGCCCCGTAATTCGCTGCTTTGTCGGCCCACCAGAACACCGCCTCACCAGCATCTGCCAGACGAGGTGAAAATTGGTATCCCAGTAGCCAGAACAGGCCAAAGATAATGTCACTGATACCTGCTGTGTCCGTCATGATTTCAACCGGGTTTAGTCCCGTTTGTTGCTAAAGTAGCCCTTCCAGCACAAAGGTGGAATCCCGCAGCGTTCCAGGGATCACTATGCCATGAAAACTCGAATATTGGTCAGAGACAAAGTTGTACCAGGTGATGCCGCGCCCTGAACCAAAGTATTTTCTGTTGGGGCCAGAATTCACCGTTTTCACTGGTGTGACAAAACGCATACCATCAGCGGAGGCTACC
>NZ_JBKJYW010000327.1:0-3060 GCF_046715635.1 Serratia sp. (in: enterobacteria) | reverse complement strand
CCCATGCCGATAACCACGTCACGCAGTTTCACATCAGCACGTACCGCACCGCATGAACCCACACGAATGATTTTCTTCACGCCGAAATCAGTGATCAGCTCTTTGGTGTAGATGGAGCAGGACGGGATACCCATGCCGTGACCCATTACTGAGTTTTTGCGGCCTTTATAAGTACCGGTGAAGCCCAACATGCCACGCACGTTGTTCACTTCTACCGCGCCTTCCAGGAAGGTTTCTGCGATGTATTTTGCCCGCAGCGGATCCCCCGGCATCAACACTACGTCAGCGAAATCACCCATCTCAGCATTAATATGTGGCGTTGCCATAATCACTTCCCTCAATTCATGGAAAAAAAGACGCTGGCGTGAAGGCCAGCGTCATTAAAAGCGGTATTAAAGCATGGATTTGCCGTAATCCATCGGCGACACGCCAAAATAGCTGGCGACGGTCTGGCCAATGTCGGCGAAGGTTTCGCGATGCCCCAGCGAGCCTGGTTTGACTTTCGGGCCATAGACCAGAACCGGGATATGCTCACGGGTGTGGTCGGTGCCAGGCCACGTTGGGTCACAGCCGTGGTCAGCGGTGAAGATGATGATGTCATCCCCTTTCACCAGCTTCAGCAGCTCTGGCAGGCGACGGTCGAACAGCTCCAGCGCGGCAGCATAACCAGCCACGTCACGGCGGTGGCCGTAGGAGGAGTCGAAATCTACAAAGTTGGTGAACACGATGGTGTTGTCACCGGCTTTTTCCATCTCCACCAAAGTGGCGTCGAACAGGGCGTCGATCCCGGTGGCTTTCACCTTCTTGGTGATCCCCACATTGGCATAGATATCGGCAATCTTACCGATGGATACCACTTCGCCACCCTTCTCATCCACCAGCTTTTTCAGCACGGTTGGTGCAGGAGGCTCCACAGCCAGATCGTGGCGGTTACCGGTACGCTGGAATTCACCAGGCTTATTACCCAGGAACGGACGGGCAATCACACGGCCGATGTTGTAGCCACCTTCGGTCAACTCTTCACGAGCGATCTCACACAGCTCGTACAGACGATCCAGGCCGAACGTCTCTTCATGACAGGCAATCTGGAACACCGAGTCCGCGGAGGTGTAGAAAATCGGCTTGCCGGTTTTCATATGCTCTTCGCCCAGTTGATCCAGGATCACCGTACCCGAGGAATGGCAGTTACCGAGGTAGCCCGGCAGGTTGGCACGCGCCACCAGCTTGTCCAGAAGTTCCTGCGGGAAGCTGTTGTGCTCGTCTGAGAAGTAGCCCCAGTCGAACAAGACTGGCACACCGGCAATTTCCCAGTGGCCTGATGGCGTATCTTTACCGGAGGAAAGTTCGCTGGCATGGCCGTAAGCACCGATGATCTCAGCGTTTTTATCCAGCCCTTCCGGGAACTTGCCGGTGGACTCTTCCGCCGCTTTGCCCAGGCCCAGACGGCTCAGGTTTGGCAGGGTCAGTGGGCCACTACGGCCCACGTTGGCTTCGCCGCGCGCGCAGGCTGCAGCAATATGGCCAAGGGTATCGGAACCTTCATCGCCAAAACTTTTGGCATCTTCACTCGCGCCAATGCCGAATGAGTCTAATACCATAATAAATGTACGTTTCATCATACTCTCCTGCGTATTCACGCTGAGGGCGACAGCGAAAGGGCCGCTGCCACTCCTGATTCTTTAGACAGAGGTTATTCCGTGATGCGTTTGTAGACCACCGGCGTGACCTCTGGCGCTTTGTCGCCCAGAACCATCGCGTCGCGTACCGCATCTGCCGCCTGCTGCCAGCTCTCTTCGTCGTTGGCATGGATCATCGCTAACGGGCGCTGGGTATCGACAGTCTCGCCCAGACGGGCCATATCGGTCAGGCCCACACTGTAGTCGATGCTGTCGGTCGCGCGACGGCGGCCACCGCCCAGTGACACCACTGCCATACCCAGTGCACGGGTATCCATCGCGGTAATGATACCTGGTTTCTCGGCATAAACCGGCTTGGTTAACGTCGCGGCTGGCAGATAGTTGTCGTAACGCTCGATAAAATCGCTTGGGCCTTTCTGCGCCGCCACCATGCGGCCAAAGATTTCCGCCGCTTTGCCGTTATCCAGCACCGCCTGCAGTTTGGCGCGCGCGTCAGCATCGTCGGTAGCCAGGCCGCCAGACAGCAGCATTTCCACGCTCAGAGCCATCGTCACTTCCAGCAGACGCGGATTGCGATATTCCCCGGTCAGGAAGCGTACCGCTTCACGTACTTCGACCGCATTACCTGCGCTGGAAGCCAGCACCTGGTTCATATCGGTCAGCAACGCGGTAGTCTTGCAACCGGCACCATTCGCAACGCCCACGATCGCCTGGGCCAGATCGTCAGAAAGCTGGTAGGTCGGCATAAAGGCACCGCTGCCAACTTTCACGTCCATCACCAACGCATCCAGCCCTTCGGCCAGTTTCTTCGCCAGAATAGAGCCGGTGATCAGCGGAATGGAGTCGACGGTGGCGGTGATATCGCGAGTCGCGTAGAAACGCTTGTCCGCCGGGGCCAGTGAGCTGGTCTGGCCGATAATCGCTACGCCAACGTCTTTAATGATCTTACGGAACGCGTTGTCGTCCGGGAAAATATCAAAACCAGGGATGGCTTCCAGCTTGTCCAGCGTACCGCCGGTGTGACCCAGGCCACGGCCTGAAATCATCGGCACGTAGCCACCACAGGCTGCCACCATTGGGCCAAGCATCAACGAAGTCACGTCACCCACGCCGCCGGTGGAGTGTTTATCCACAATCGGGCCGTTCAGCGACAGGCTTTTCCAATCCAGTACCGTGCCGGAATCACGCATTGCCATGGTCAGCGCTACGCGCTCAGGCATGGTCATATCGTGGAAATAGATGGTCATCGCCAGCGCGGCAATCTGCCCTTCTGACACCACGTTGTCACGAATGCCATTAATGAAGAAGCGGATCTCGGCTTCGCTCAACGGTTGCCCGTCACGTTTTTTACGGATTATTTCTTGTGCCAAGAACAAAGTAGCCCCCTGTTTTAGCTAAATAGAGTCATTCGATACGCCTGCGC
>NZ_JBKJYW010000326.1:0-17555 GCF_046715635.1 Serratia sp. (in: enterobacteria) | reverse complement strand
CAGTAACCGCTCATGGTCTGGATACCGTTGAGCACAAACACCTGTTGGTTCTCTTGAGAGTTGACGATGCGCCCCTGCGGATATTTGATGCAGCAGGTTTCGCATTCATCCTTGCCCCGGTTTTCTGAACGTGCAGTAAAACAACGCGCCGAATAGGCCAGTGGTAAATGGCCGTAACTCAACACTTCCACTTCAAACCCCTGGCGGAACCCCAGCTCATCACATTGCTGCAGTAAATTGACCAGCCAGTCGCGCGAAAGCTCCACCGGCATGCACCAGCGCATCATACCTTGCTTGTGCAGCAGGCGCAGAGTGTAGGCGTTGTAGCAATTGAGGGCATGCCCGGCGACAAACGGCAAACCGCGATCGGCAGCCATATTTACCGTGCCAAGGTCGTTGGCCTCGATCAGGAATTCTCCGTTCTCCACATAACGCTTCAGCTCATTCAGCTCTGAAGGTGCCTGTAGCAAGGCCAGGGTGGATATCACCACCTGCTTGCCGGATTTGGCGATCTCCTGTGCCAGCGCTAGCCAGTCTGCCACTTTCATCTCACGCCGTTTGGTGCAGACGCTCTCGCCAAGATAGATGATATCGGCGCTGCTGCTGATTGCTTGCTGATAAAAGGTGTCTATCTCGCTGTTTGGCCAATAGTAGAGCACCGGGCCTAATGCATATTTCATGGTTCCTCCTGCTACTGCCATTTGCGGTGGTACGCGCCAAGCGTGGTCTGGGTGCCTTCGGACATGGCACCGAGCGTTTCCATCCAGGCGGCATCGGCTTGATAGCCAGCCGGGTTGGCCATGCAGCGATCTATTGCCTGGCGCCAGACGCGCGCAACCTGGCTGACATAGGCAGGGCTGCGTTGACGGCCTTCAATCTTCACCGAGGCAATATTGGCGGCCAGTAGCTCTGGCAACAATTCCAGCGTATTCAGGCTGGTGGGCTCTTCCAGCGGGTGGTAGAGCACGTTATCCACCAGATAGCGGCCTTTGCACAGCGTTGGGTAACCGGCGTTTTCGCCATCCTGATAGCGATCGATCAGCACGTCATTCAGGCGTGATTCCATCCCCTGCGGCGTTTGTTGCCAGCGTACAAAGCGGGCAGGTGAGCAGGCGCCCACGGTGTTAGGCGATTCCCCGGTCAGATAAGAGGAGAGATAACACCGCCCTTCGGCCATGATGCACAGGCTGCCAAAGGCAAACACTTCCAAAGGCACCGGGCTGGTACGCGATAATTGCTTCACCTGATGCATCGATAGCACGCGCGGCAGCACCACTCGCGCAACGTCGAAGTGGCGCTGATAAAAACGGATGGCTTCTTCATTGGTCGCAGAGGCTTGTACCGAAACATGGCGCTCCACCTGCGGGTAACGTTCCGCTGCGTACTCCAGCATGGCCAAATCTGCCAGGATCAGCGCGTCGGCACCCAATTGTGCGGCCATATCGACGGCGCGCTGCCAGCGGGCGTAGCCATCGGGGTGGGCAAAGGTGTTGATGGCGATATGCAGCTTGCGGCCATGCCGGTGTACATAGTCAGCCGCTTCTTGCAGCTTCTTCTCGGTAAAGTTCAGCCCGGCAAAGTGGCGCGCATTGGTATCGTCTTTCAGGCCGATGTAAACGGCATCTGCGCCATTATCTACCGCGGCTTTCAAGGCCGGCAGGTTGCCAGCGGGGCAAAGCAGCTCCATAGATCTATCCTGATTCAGCCGTACACCTGGCCAGGTATACGCTGTGATAAACGTTGCCGAGCGATTGATTCGCCTGGCAATGATGTAAACGGGGAGACAATTTTAGTGAACCCGAGGTTAACAAGCTTTGATTTGAGGCAGCTTCTGGCGTATTGATATTCCAGCGGTAACTTGAAATGTGTTGGGCAAGATGAGCGTTAATTGCACCATTTGTTGATATAGACCGGTTACGCGTAGCCGCAATGTGGCAAAATAACCTCAGACTGAGTGGAAAGGAGTGAATAACAGTGTTGGAAAAACTACGAGCACGCATTGTGCGTCAAGGGCCGTCGCTGTTGCGCGTACCGTTAAAATTCACGCCGTTTGCTCTGCAGCGTCAGGTTTTGCAACAGGTGCTGAGCTGGCAGTTCCGTCAGGCGCTGGCTGAGGGGGATTTAGAATTTCTCGAATCGCGCTGGCTGAAGATTGAAGTGCGCGATCTGGCACTGCAATGGTTTATGACGGTAGAAAACGATAGGCTGGTGGTGAGCCAACAGGCTGAGGCGGACGTCAGCTTCAGCGGCGAAGCCAACGATCTGATCTTGATTGCGGCACGTAAGCAAGATCCCGACACGCTGTTTTTCCAGCGTCGGTTGCAGATTGAAGGAGATACCGAATTGGGCCTGTATGTAAAAAATCTGATGGACGCTATCGATCTGGATGCGATGCCTACGCCACTGCGCGTTGGCCTGCTGAGATTGGCAGACTTTGTGGAAGCCGGTTTGCAGGAGGGCACGGCGCAAACTTCCCGTGTGCCGCAGCCATGCTGATCCGCGTTGAAATTCCGGTAGATGCCGCAGGCATTGATGCGCTGCTGCGTAACGCTTTTGGCCGTGATGACGAAGCCGAACTGGTGCAACAACTGCGTGAAGACGGGTTGCTGACGCTGGGCATCGTTGCCACCGACGAAGAGGGTGGCGTGGTCGGTTACGCCGCTTTCAGCCCGGTTGACGTGGCTGGCGAGGATCGTCAGTGGGTGGGTCTTGCCCCACTAGCAGTAGAGGAAAGCCTGCGTCGCCAAGGGCTGGCCGAAAAGCTGGTTTACGAAGGGCTGGATGCGTTAAATGAGTTCGGCTATGCCGCTGTGGTGGTGCTGGGCGAACCGGCTTACTACGGGCGTTTCGGCTTTAAAACGGCTGCCCAGTTCGATCTGCATTGCCGCTGGCCAGGAACCGACGCCGCATTCCAGGTTTATCCGTTGGCGGAAGATGCACTGAGCGGAGTGAATGGGCTGGTGGAGTATTCGGCGCCCTTTAGTCGCTTTTAACTACCGGTAGCAGGTATTCCAATGAGAGGGGCGGGTTAACGATCAGCTCCTCTTTTTGCTTTTTGCTCAACTGTTTAACCCTATATTCCAGCCTTAGCGCCATTGAGCGATCCCCCACCTGGCAGTGAAAAACCAGTTCCAGCTCCCCTTTGCCACGCAGGGCTTTGGCTCCTTTACCCGCTTGGTGCTGCGCCGCTCGCCGGGTGACGTCTGTCGTGATACCGGTGTACAACATCCCGCTTGGCATTCGCAGCATATAGAGATGCCAGGTTGTTTCATTCATAACGGCCTGCGTAATAGTTCAAATCGTTACCGATGCCCAAAAGGACCCGGACCCACCGAATCCCTAACCAGCAGCTCCGAAGTAAAAACGTTGTCCTTCGACAGATAGCCGCCGTCAAGCATGGCGATCAGCCGTTCGATCACTTCGCTCATCATATCGCTCACCGGGTCTTTAACGCTGGATAACGCCGGGGAGAGATAGGGAGCCGTTGGGATATTATCGAAGCCGATAACCGAGACGTCATTGGGCACAGCAATACCCGCCACGTTCAATTTCTTGATGGCACCAACGGCCATATCATCGTTGCTGGAGAGTACCGCGCTAAAGGTGATTTTATCCTTGAGCAAGGATCCCATCGCCGCCGCACCGCTGGCTGGCGTCCACTTTCCCTTTATAATGAGTTTCTCATTCGACTCAATATCATATTGATTTAACGCCTCTTTATAGCCGGATAGTCGCTCAACAGCCGTTGGCGAGTCGAGTGAACCGGTAATAAAGGCGATATTCCTGTGGCCCTGCTCAATCAGATATTTTGTCGCGTTAAAGCTGGCCCCTTTGTGGTCGCAGCAGATGCAGTGGCTTTGATGCTTTCTCAGCCTGCGGTTCACCACCATGATGGGTTGCTTGTGCTGCTCGATGATGTCGTCCATCGCTTCGATGGTTAAGAAACGCGGGTAGATGATGATTGCGTCGCAGCGTAAATCGAGCAGGAATTGGATCGCCTCTTGCTCTTCTGCGGCGCTGTGCTTGCCGTCCACCAGGATCAACTGGCGACCGTTGTCTTCCAGCTTTTGCGCCGCCTGGGAAAGTATCTCGCTGAAATAACTGCCGTTATAGAGGGTGTTGGTGACTACCAGGCCAATGCACTGGGATTTATTGGTGGCCAGATTTCTCGCCAGCAGATTGGGACGATAACCCGCCTCTTCAATAGCTTTAAATACCTGATCTTTGGTGGCTTCGCTGACGTACCCTTTGCCGGAAAGAACGCGTGAAACAGTGGCTTTTGAGACGCCTGCTTTTTTTGCCACTTCCTGCATGGTAGACATAGGGTTTTCCTGGCCTGTAACAATTATCCCCATTCTACACATTCCGCCGCATTAGAGCAGAGCCTTTGCAGCTTCCTGAACCCATCCATGTCGATCAAAATCACAAAATAGACAATAAAAAAAATTATAGATTGATCTGTAATCTTAATATCAAAACTCTTGTGTGGAACCGGTTACCTATCTATGAGAGTGGTCCTCATGTCTAAGAATTATGCGGCAGTATCAAAAGCGATAGTGGATGCAGTTGGGGGAGCGAGTAACGTCGCGGCGGTGACTCATTGCATGACGCGTTTACGCTTTGTGCTCAACGACGACACCCTGGTCGATGCCGCCAGACTGAAGGCGATCGGCGGCGTGCTGGGCGTGGTAAGAAGCGAAAATCAGTGCCAGGTGATCATTGGTAACACTGTTTCACAGGCCTATACCGAAGTGCTGAAACTATTACCCGAAGGGGCGGTATCCCAGGGACCGGCACCTGAAAAGAACAAGATCACTCTCAAACGCATTGGGGCGGGGATACTGGATGCGCTGATTGGCACCATGTCACCGCTGATCCCGGCCATTATCGGCGGCTCGATGGTGAAACTGCTCGCCATGATCCTGGATATGACCGGCGTGTTCGGCAAAGGCTCCTCGACGCTTATTATCCTCAACGTCATTGGCGACGGGGCGTTCTTCTTCCTGCCGGTGATGGTTGCCGCTTCCGCAGCGGTAAAATTCAAAACCAATATGTCGCTGGCGATTGCGATTGCCGGGGTATTGGTTCATCCCGCATTTATCGATCTGATGGCGAAAGCCGCGCAGGGCCAACAGGTTGAATTTATGGGTATCCCGGTCACGGCGGTGAAATACACCTACACGGTGATCCCGGCGTTGTTCATGACCTGGTTGCTCTCCTACATTGAAAGATGGGTCGATCGCATCACGCCAGCCGTGACGAAAAACTTCCTCAAACCGATGCTGATCGTGCTGATCTCTGCGCCGATCGCCATCTTGTTGATTGGCCCGCTGGGCATCTGGATTGGTAGCGGCATTTCCGCGCTGGTGTACACCATTCACAGCTATCTGGGGTGGTTATCCGTAGCGATTATGGGCGGGCTATGGCCGCTGCTGGTGATGACCGGGATGCACCGCGTATTTACGCCAACCATCATTCAAACCATCGCGGAAACCGGCAAAGAAGGCATGGTGATGCCATCTGAAATTGGGGCCAACCTCTCGCTGGGCGGTTCATCGCTGGCGGTAGCCTGGCGGACCAAAAATCCGGAGCTGCGTCAGACGGCGCTGGCCGCTGCGGCATCGGCAATTGTTGCCGGGATTTCAGAACCCGCGCTTTATGGTGTGGCAATACGCTTGAAGCGCCCGCTTATCGCAGCGCTGATCAGTGGTTTTGTCTGCGGCGGCGTGGCCGGAATTGCCGGATTGGCGAGCCACTCGATGGCCTCTCCGGGCCTGTTTACCAGCGTGCAGTTCTTTGATCCGGCTAACCCAATGACCATTGTCTGGGTGTTTGGCGTGATGATTTTGGCGGTGGTGCTTTCCTTCATCCTTACGCTGTTACTCGGGTTTGAAGATATCCCGGTGACTGAAGATGCGGAAAGTGAAAAAGCCAAATCGGCGCCCGCGTTATCCGTATAACCTGTTGTAAAAATGCATATTTGAGAAGAGGTATTTTATGCCAGCATCTATTTTCCCCGCAGACTTTTTATGGGGTGGTGCACTAGCGGCTAACCAGGCCGAAGGCGCTTATCTTGAGGGCGGCAAAGGGCTGACCACGGTGGATATGATCCCTCATGGCAAAGATCGGCTGGCGGTAAAACTGGGCCAGGAAAAGCGCTTTGAGCTGCGGGAAGACGAGTTCTACCCTAGCCATGTCGGCATAGATTTTTATCATCTCTATAAAGATGACATTGCCCTGATGGCAGAGATGGGGTTCAGCGTATTCCGTACTTCGATCGCCTGGAGCCGTCTTTTCCCTAACGGGGACGAAACGGTGCCGAATGCGGAAGGGATTGCTTTCTACCGCGACGTTTTTACTGAATGCAAAAAGCACGGCATCGAGCCGCTGGTCACGCTGTGCCACTTTGATGTGCCGATGCATCTGGTGCGGGAATACGGTTCGTGGCGCAACAGGAAAATGGTGGAGTTCTTCACCCACTACGCCCGCACCTGTTTTGAGGCCTTTGATGGGCTGGTGAAATACTGGCTGACGTTTAATGAAATCAATATCCTGCTGCACAGCCCGTTCTCCGGCGCGGGGCTGGTGTTCGAGCCAGGCGATAATCAGGAGCAGGTGAAATATCAGGCTGCGCATCATGAACTGTTGGCCAGTGCGTTAGCGACCAAAATCGCCCATGAGGTTAACCCGCACAATCAGGTTGGCTGCATGCTGGCTGGGGGCAATTTCTACCCGTGGTCCTGTAAACCTGAAGACGTCTGGGCTGCGCTGGAGAAAGATCGCGAGAACCTGTTCTTCATCGACGTTCAGGCTCGTGGTGCTTATCCCTCGTACACCAAACGTCTGTTCCGGGAAAAAGGCATCACCATCGCGATGGAACCGGGCGACAGTGAGATCCTCAAACACAGCGTCGATTTTGTCTCCTTCAGTTATTACGCCTCCCGCTGTGCCTCGGCTGAGATGAACGAGCACAACAGCAGTGCGGCCAATATCGTCAAATCTTTGAAAAACCCACATATCCAGGCCAGTGAGTGGGGCTGGGGTATCGATCCGTTGGGCCTGCGCATCACCATGAACATGATGTATGACCGTTACCAGAAACCGCTGTTCCTGGTGGAGAACGGCCTGGGAGCGAAGGACGAAATCAATCTGCAGGGCGAGATCGACGACGAATACCGTATCAGCTATTTGCGTGAGCATATCAAAGCCATGGCGGACGCTATCGAGGATGGTATTCCGGTGATGGGTTACACCTCCTGGGGCTGCATCGATCTGGTTTCCGCCTCTACCGGGGAAATGAGTAAGCGCTATGGCTTTGTCTATGTGGATCGCGATGATCAGGGCAATGGCACCTTGGCCAGAACCAGAAAGAAATCGTTTTACTGGTATAAGAAAGTGATTGCCAGCAACGGTTCGGATTTAAGCTGATAAAATGGGAATATCTGCGGTGTCGGATATTCCTTCTTTACTTTAGTCATATAAAAGTATTAGCCGAGAAAATGAGTTATTTTTATCATGCCACGCTTTGCAGGGTCTGGTATTAAGGCTAGTCTGTAATAGTTCACTGCCGTATAGGCAGCAAAGTAACACATCGGTGTTGGCACAGGCAGATTCCAGACCCAGGAAGGCCCACAGCGTCATTGAGATAGAAGAACCGACGGCTTCAAAGGTTGGCACGGCATGCGGGTTCCAGGCGGCTATCCAAGCGGTGCCGCTGAACCACTACCAACCAATTAACGAAATACCGACCAGCGGAATAATAACTCCCCAGACGCGGGGTGCTTGCGGAAGAACTCACCACCCTGGTGGCCTGGACAGGCGAAGGTGGCGTTACCCATTTCGACATATTTGGTCAGGGTATTAAAGAACGGTGGTAGCAGTTCGCTTTTATATTTTACCGCTGCGGCCTCCAACTGCTTGCCGTACGTCTTCCACGGAAAGGACGATGGCGGCTACGTCATTAAAGTCGCTGTGGTGCACGTCGCTAATTTTACGTGTGGTTTCAAAGCAAGAGAGCGTTTTGGGGGTCGCTGCAATTTTTAGTTTGTTCATTTTTGTCATTCTTCAGGCGAAAATATCCCGCTGGCAAATAAGGTCTTTGCCAGAAAGTATTTTCGTTTCATGCCCCGGTAAACTCACGCCATTATAATCAGGTAATAGCAGAAATAAAGATAGGATGTTTGTTGTTTGTTATTACAGCGGCCGGTCTTACCTTGCATATTAATGCAGGGATTTCTAATTAATATGCTAGTTTTATGTTGAGTATAATTTGTCGCTAATTGTGACTGCCTTCAAATCTGCGGGTAAGATAGCGGAGGTGAAAAGGAGAACTTACGTTGAACCAGAGCGAAGATCGGCTGCACATTATCCGTTTTCTCAGTAAGCAGCATGTGCTCACGCTTTGTGCCGGTGATGGCACGGCGATGTGGTGCGCCAACTGCTTTTACGTATTTGATGCCGAGCGCATGGCGCTATGGCTGATGACCGAGTCGCACACCCGCCACGGTGAACTGATACAACGCAACAGCCGGGTGGTCGGCACTATTGCGCCGCAGCCCAAGACCGTTGCGCTGATCAAAGGGGTGCAATACGCGGGGGAAATCACGCCGTTGGCGGGGGACGAGGCTGAACTGGCTCGTGCGCGCTACTGCAAACGCTTTCCGGTGGCCAAGGTGATGAAAGCCCCCATCTGGCAGATTGCGTTGCAGGAAGTGAAGATGACCGATAACACCCTGGGTTTTGGCAAAAAGCTGCACTGGGCACGTTGATAATCGAGCTGAATATTAAGGATAGATGGCATGAAAAACACCGAGATGGCCGCATTGGCGCTACTGGCGGCATTGGGTTCCCCGGCGATGGCCCAAGACAGCGGAGTTTCCTTTAGCCATAAGAACTGGGAACTGGCCTGTGACAACATCAATACCTGTCGCGCGGCGGGCTACGGTAATGAAGATGAGCCAAGCGCTTCGAACGGTTCGGTGCTGCTCACGCGCATCGCAGGCCCTGGCACCGCCCCAACGGGGGAAGTGACCTTGGCGGATTACGAAGAGGGTGATTCAGCCGCGGTGGCAAAGCTGATACTGTGGATCAACGGCAAGGCGGTTGGTGTGCTCAAACCGGCCAAGGATGGAAACTGGAACCTGTCAGCAAGCCAGACTCTGGCACTGATCGGCGCAATCAAAGGCAGCGGCACGGTTGAATTTAAAGGCGGCCCCGTACCTTTCGTGCTGTCAGGCGATGGGGCTTCGGCCACTTTATTGAAGATGGATGATGTGCAGGGGCGTATCGGCACGCCCGGTGCTTTGACTAAAAAAGGTAACAAGCCGGAAAGCAGCGTGCCAGCAGCGATTCCTGCTCCGGTGATCCAGGCAGTAAAGGTGCCCAAGGCGGAAGAACGCCCGCTTACGGCACCCGAGATCGCCGTGCTGACACCCAAACTGCTGGCAACGCTGCAACCGGATGATTGCGACCGCATGCAGTCCCCACAGGAGAACGACGGCGCAAGCGAGGATGGCATCACGCTGACCCCGCTCGGCAATGGCCATGTCCTGATTACCGCCGTATGTTGGCGGGCGGCCTATAACGAAGGTTACGGTTATTGGGTGATTGACAGTGCCCTGAAGCAGGCCCCGGTATTGGTGACCAACTCCGGCTCTGGCTATGATGAAGGGACCATCTCAATGGGGCAAAAGGGGCGTGGATTGGGCGATTGCTGGGCCACAGCCAACTGGGTGTGGGATGGCACGGCGTTCCGTCAAAGTAACGAAGCCACCACCGGCCTGTGCCGTTTAATCCATGCGGGTGGAACCTGGAATTTACCCACGTACGTCGCCGATGTGAAACCGGCGCAGTAAAGGAACGTAGAGAGTCTCCACGGGCAGTTCTTTGTCTTGGCAAACAGAGGGTGAGGAGGAAACATATGGCACGAGTACTGATCACAGGCGCCAGCGGGCTGGTGGGGAGTGAACTGCTGCGCCTGCTGTTGGCAGATATGCAGGTTACGGAGATTGTGGCTCCAACGCGTAAGGCGCTACCGCCACACGCCAAATTGCACAACCCGGTCGGGGGCGATCTGCACGAGTTGTTGACGCAGTTGGCACAGCCAGTCGATGCAGTGTTCTGCTGCCTGGGCACCACGCGCAGTCAGGCCGGGAGCGCAGAGGCATTCCGCCATGTTGACTATCAGTTGGTGGTCGAAACGGCCCTGACAGGGCAGCGGCTCGGCGCGCAGCATTGCCTGGTGGTGAGCGCTATCGGGGCCAACTCGAAATCCTTATTTCTGTACAACCGCACCAAAGGGCAGATGGAGCAGGCGTTGCGTGAACAGAATTGGCCGCGCCTGACAATATTGCGTCCTTCAATGTTGTTCGGTTCCCGGGCTGAGCCGCGTTTGCTGGAGCGACTCAGTCAACCGTTGTTTGGCCTGCTGCCTGGCAAATGGAAGGGCGTTGCCGCCAAAGACGTGGCGCAAACGCTGGTGACACAGGCCTTCAGCCCTGGCAGTGGGGTCAAGATTATAGAATCCGACCAGTTGCACTGTTCGCACCGTTTATAGCTCAACGCTGAGGTTATCGAACGCCAGCTCCATGCCGGGTGGTAGTTCATTGGCCATCAACCATAAATCGAGGTGATGGCTGATATGCGTCAGCAACGTACGCCGTGGCTGCAAGCGCTGCAGGATCTCCTGCGCGCGGGACAGATCGTTGTGATTACGCGGCGTCTGTGGCTGCGGCGGCAGGCTGCAATCCACCACCAGTAAATCGAGGGTAACCAGTTGTAGATAGCGTGTGGTTTCTGGCGGCAGACCGACGGTGTCGGTCAGATAGGCCAGGGCTTTGCCTGCCGCCTGGATCAGATAGCCGTGGGTGAGTTTGGAGTGGATCAACGGCAACGGCGTGACGTGCAGCCCACCAAACTCCACCGTTTCAAAGGGGTGTAGCGGGGGTTGGAACGCCAGAATACCGGGATGTTTGAACAGGTCATCGCAGCCCTGTTCATCTGCCGGGCCATAGACCGGGATCGCATTTCCGCACCCCCATCGTAAAGGAAATAACCCCTGAACGTGATCCATGTGATAGTGTGTCAGTAAAAAACGTTGAATTTCCCCCGCCGCAAAACGCCTTTCCAACGAGCTTAATCCCGCGTCCAACAACGTTGTTTCCCCTTGAAATTTGATCATCGCACTGCACGCTCGCCGCCGGAACGCCGGTTCACGCCGCGCCCGCTGGCACACTAGGCATTCGCAGCCAAAGGCGGGCACCTGTTGTGCCCCGCCGGTACCAAGAAAGGTCAGTTGCATGTTGGTTTCCTCTTTTCTTACTGCATAGCAGGCTGCCCGGTGGTTAAGGCCAGCAGTGCGTCAAGGGTATGCCCGAGATCGCCATTGTTATCCAGCAGGTGGCAGTCTACTGGCAGGGTCTGCTGATAGCTGGCCGCCCGCGCCAGCCGTTGCTCGATCTGTATCGTGTTCTCCCGCCCGCGTTGTTCCAGCCTTTGGCGCAGCACCGTTGGAGAAACCTGCAAGCAGACCGGCAGCAGTTGCGCACCATAGCGTTGCAGCGCCTGTGGCAAATGAGCTCGGGATCCGTTGACCACCACGTCGATCCCTTGCAATAACCACAGATCGACCTCGATACCCAAGGCGTAACGGTGTTCATGCGCCTGCCAATCCAGAGCGAATAACCCTTTGGCACGGCGGCGCAGAAACTCCTGCTCGCTCAGGGCGATATGGTTCTCGCAGCCAGCATTGGCCGGGCGGGTGATGTAACGGTGCGCCACCAGTGGCCCGGCGCTGTTTTCTGCCCGTAGCCGTTCGAGCAGGCTGTCCTTGCCTGCCCCGGATGGGCCCATCAGATAGATAAGATAGGCCATCAGAACACCTGCTTGCCCTGGCGCCAGACGTTTTGCACGTAGATATGCTCGCCGTGCGGCCTGGCCAATACCAGATCTGCGCGCAACCCTTCGGCGATCAGACCACGATCCTGCAAGCCCAATGCTCGTGCCGGGTTGCGGGTGATCAGCTGTACCGCCTGCGGCAGACTGAAAGCGTTGCGATCGTCGTCTGCCAGACGAAATGCCGCGTCCAACAGGCTGGCGGGATAATAATCGGAAGAGAGGATATCCAGCACGCCAAGGGCCGCCAGATGGTGCGCCGCCACGTTGCCAGAGTGGGAACCGCCACGCACGATATTCGGCGCGCCCATCAGCACCTGCAAGCCTTGCTGATGTGAGGCTCGGGCTGCCGCTTCGGTGGTCGGGAATTCGGCAATCACGCTGCCCAGCGCACTGGATTCGCTGACGTGATCGGCGGTGGCATCGTCGTGGCTGGCCAGGGCGATATTACGCGCCCGGCAGTGGGCGGCGATCGCCTCGCGATTCGGTGTGGCCCAGCGTTCGGACAGGCCCATCTGCTCCACCTCGAACTCGCTCATCTGCTGGTCATTGAGGTGATACTTCCCTTGGTAGTATTCACGGTATTTCTCACGTGAGGCGAACTGGCGTTGGCCTGGCGAATGGTCCATCAGCGACACCAAAGACACGCCCGGTTTATCCATCAGCTGTTCGAACAGCGGTAGGGTGCTGCTATGGGGCAGTTCGCAGCGCAGGTGCAGCCGATGTTCGGCCCGGTTCACTCCGGCTCGCTGGCTGTAGATCACCGCGTCGATCATTTTTTGCAGGTTTTCCAGCCGGTGCCCACCGTCGCGCACGTCACCGATCGCCACCGCATCCAGCACCGTGGTGATGCCGTTGGCGACCATCAGCGCGTCGTGGCTGCTCATGGCCGAATGCGCTGGCCAGTCCACGTTGGGGCGCGGGGTGAAGAATTTATCCAGATTGTCGGTATGCAGTTCAATCAACCCCGGCAGCAACCAGCCACCTTCGCCATCCAGCGCCTGCGGTAACTGGCTGGGGGTATCGGCAAAGCTGCGGATCACGCCGTCGGTCATTTCCAGTGACCCCGCAACGATCTGGTGTTCCAGCACCAGCTTGACGTTATTGATAATCATGGCGTCTCCAGAACCTGTGGGGCCTGCATGGTATGTAAACGGTCTGCCACCTGCTGACGGGTGCCTGCATCGTGGAAAATACCGACGATGGCTGCGCCACGCTGTTTGGCCTGTTCGATCAGGTTAACCACCGCCGCGCTGTTGCGGCTGTCGAGGGAGGCGGTCGGCTCGTCCAGCAGCAGGATGGGGTAATCCTTAATAAAGCCACGGGCGATATTCACCCGCTGTTGCTCACCACCGGAAAAGGTCGAAGGGGCCAGTTGCCACAGGCGCTGTGGCACGTTGAGCTGGCTGAGTAGGGCTTCGGCACGTTCACGGCATTCGCTACGCTCAACGCCGGATTCCAGCAACGGCTGCATCACCACTTCCAGCGCACTGATACGTGGTATCACCCGTAGAAACTGGCTGACCCAGCCAATGGTGTGGCGGCGTACCGCCAGGATTTGGCGAGCCTCTGCCTGTACCAGCTCCAGCCAGTCGTTGTGGTGATGGATCCAGATCTTGCCGCTGTCTGGCAGATAGTTGGCATACAGCGAGCGCAGCAGGGTGGATTTCCCGCTGCCGGAGTGGCCGTGCAGCACCACGCATTCGCCACTACTGACGGTCAGGTTGGCATCCTGCAACACCGGTAAGCGGGTGCCGTGCTGTTGGTGCAGGACAAAGGTTTTACTCAGGTGTTCAACCCGGATTTTAATTGTCATTATCTCACCTGTATTACGACAGAACCGAAGAGACCAGCAGTTGGGTATAAGGATGGTGCGGGTCGTCCAACACTCGATCGGTCAGACCGCTTTCCACCACCTCACCTTCTTTCATCACCAGCAAACGGTGGGCCAGCAGGCGTGCTACCCCCAGATCGTGGGTGACGATCACCGCCGCCAGCTGCATTTCCACCACCAGATTGCGCAGCAGATCCAGCAGTCGCGCCTGCACGGAAACGTCCAGCCCGCCGGTCGGCTCATCCATAAACACCAGCTTGGGATGGGTCACCAGATTGCGGGCGATCTGCAAGCGTTGCTGCATACCGCCGGAGAAGGTGGTGGGCAAATCGTCCAGGCGGGAAACCGGGATCTCCACGTCTTCCAGCCATCGTTTGGCCTGCTGGCGAATATCACCGTAATGACGCTGGCCGATCGCCATCAGGCGCTCACCGATGTTGCCACCGGCAGACACCTGTGGCCGCAGACCGTCGAGCGGATGCTGATGGACCACGCCCCAGTCGGTGCGCAGCAGACGGCGGCGATCGCTTTCTGCCATAGCGTATAGATCCTGCTGTTGCCCCGGTTGTGGGCGGTAAAGGATCTGACCCTGTTGCGGGGCCAGCCGGGCTGAGATCGACTTGAGCAGCGTGGTTTTACCCGAGCCGGATTCGCCGACGATGCCCAGCACTTCACCGGGATAGATATCGAATGACACGTTGCTGAAACCCTTGCCCGGCGCGTAAAGGTGGGTGAGGTTGTCAACCGTCAGCAACGGCGTGGCACTCAATGGAGCGGAAGTCATCAGTGCGGTCCCTCTTGGTTGAGTTGTTGCTGGCAGAAATCGGTGTCTGAGCAGACGAACATCCTGCTGCCCTGGTCGTCGAGCACCACTTCATCCAGATAGCTGTGGCGTGAACCGCACAGGGCGCAAGGCTCCTCCCACTGCTGCACGCTGAATGGATGGTCGTCAAAGTCCAGGCTTTCCACCTTGGTAAACGGTGGCAGGGCGTAGATACGTTTTTCACGCCCGGCGCCGAATAGCTGCAACGCGGGCATCATGTGCATCTTCGGGTTATCGAATTTTGGGATCGGCGAAGGGTCCATCACATAGCGATCGTTAACTTTGACCGGATAGGCATAGGTGGTGGCGATATGGCCGTAGCGGGCGATATCCTCATACAGTTTCACCTGCATCACGCCGTACTCTTCCAGCGCGTGCATCTTGCGCGTTTCGGTCTCACGCGGTTCGATAAAGCGCAGTGGCTCGGGGATGGGGACCTGATAAATCAGGATTTGATCCGCCTGCAATAGCGTTTCCGGGATACGGTGGCGGGTCTGGATCAGCGTAGCTTCTGGCGTACGCTCGGTGGTAGCAACACCGGCTACGCGCTGGAAGAATCGGCGGATGGAGACCGCGTTGGTGGTGTCATCGGCACCCTGATCAATCACTTTGAGCACGTCAACACGGCCAATGATGCTGGCGGTAATCTGGATGCCGCCGGTGCCCCAGCCGTAAGGCATTGGCATCTCGCGGCCACCAAACGGCACCTGATAGCCGGGGATCGCCACCGCCTTGAGGATGGCGCGGCGGATCATGCGCTTGGTTTGTTCATCCAGATAACCGAGGTTATAGCCGGTCAATACTTCACTCATGGCGGGTCTCCTGAAGGGCGGCAAATTCCTGCTGCAGGCGTTTGAGCAGCTCCAGCTCGGCCTGGAAATCGACGTAGTGCGGCAGCTTGAGGTGGGAGACAAAACCGGCGGCCTCCACGTTATCGGCGTGCGCCAGCACAAACTCTTCGTCCTGCGCCGGGCCTGCCACGTCCTCGCCGTATTCGGCGGTTTGCAGGGCGCGATCCACTAGCGCCATCGCCATGGCTTTACGTTCTGAGCGGCCAAACACCAGCCCATAGCCACGGGTAAAGTGCGGCGGCCGGTCCTGCGGGTCAACAAAGCCGTTCACCATCTCGCATTCGGTCAGCAGGATCTCACCGATATCGACGGCGAAACCCAACTCTTCCGGCACGATCTCCACGGTAACGTAACCGCTGCGGATCTCTCCGGCGAACGGGTGGTTACGGCCATAGCCGCGTTGGGTGGAATAGCTTAATGCCAGCAGAAAGCCCTCATCGCCACGCACTAGCTGCTGTAAGCGCGCCGAGCGGGAGCAGGGGTAAACCGGTGGGTTGCGGGTAATATCGTCCGGAGTGCTGCCGTCATCCTCTTCTGCCAGCGCCAGCCGTTGCTGGTTGAGCAGGTCGAACACGTGGGCGCAGCTCTCTGGCAGCGGCTCATCGGCCTGTGGCGCCGGAGGTGTTTCACCGTTGGCCAACAGCGCAAAATCCAGCAGGCGGTGGGTATAGTCGTAGGTTGGGCCAAGCACCTGGCCGCCGGGCAAGTCTTTGTAAACCGCCGAGATGCGCCGCTCCAGCCGCATGTTCTCGCTAGCCAGCGGTTCGCTGACGGCCAGGCGCGGCAGGGTGGTGCGATAGGCGCGCAGCAGGAAAATCGCCTCTACCAGATCGCCGCTGGCCTGTTTGATGGCCAATGCAGCCAGTTGGCGATCGTAAATACCGCCCTCCGTCATCACCCGGTCAACCGCCAAGCCAAGCTGTTCACCGATTTGCTCCGCGCTGAGTGCTGGGACAGCTTCGTCACCCCGGCGCAGATTTTCCTGTAGTTGATGGGCTGCCTCAATGGCCTTTTCGCCCCCTTTCACCGCAACGTACATCAGCACTCCTCCACGCGGGTGGTTCTTGGCAGCGCCATCAGGCGATCACCGCAGGTCAAGATAATGTCCAGACCCAGCGGGAAGCGCTGAGGCCGTTCGAGTAGATAAGCCCGTAACGCAGCTGGCAACGGCGGGGAAATTTCCCGTTGTTTATCAATGCCGGGGCCGGAAAGGCGCAGTGTGTGGCTGCCTGCCAATGCGGTAACCTGCACCACCAGCGTGGCACCGAACTCCGGTGAGACTTCATTGCCGTGGGGCAATGCGCTCAGCTCAGCAGGCGGTAACTGGTCATCCCATACCGCCAGATGGATATCTTCTTGCCGGGTCGCCAGCGGAACACCGGTATGGAAACGAATGTTAGTTAGCACTTGCTCACTTTTGAGGTTGGCACAGAGCTGGAGCGGGGTTTCCTGATCCGCCAGCGTCAGTATCACGGCAGTGCTGGCGGCATTCAGTGCACCCCATGCGGGGCAATTTGGCAGTTCAACAATCACGCCAGGCTCACTCAACGCCTTTAAAATCAATCGGAAAGTTGACTGGGATTGCTCAATCGGCTGGTCAAAACCGGCTAATAACGTCATGGCTTAATCCCCTCGTACCAGCGTAAAGAAGTCTACCCGGCTGGCTGCTACGGCACGGGCGCGCAGTTGGCGCTGCTCCTGCTGCAGTGCGGCCAGGGGCTCGATCAGCTGAAGCTGTAGCAATTCATGGCTGGCTGATTGTTGTAGCAAGGCGTCGATCAGCGCACAGAGTTCAGCATGTTCCTTGTCACGCCCGGTAACGTAGCTGTAGCCCTGGCCACCGTTTTCCAGCTGCACCACCGCGCGGGTCACGGTCATGTCACCCAGCACAAAGCGGCGGCCGGTAGCTCCCATTCGCCCCAGCAGTTGCGTCAGGCCGATCTCCGGGGCGCGCAGGCGCTGGTAGCTTGGGTTAAGGTTCAGCGCCTGCCAGTGGGTGCGTAGCTGGGCGGGTTGGCTATGCGCCAAGACCGACATCCAGCGTTGTCTCTGCTGTAAGGATTGCATTCAGTGCTCCATCGTCAGTTCGATCATGTCGGCGCGCGCCAGGCTGACGGAGTATTCCGCCACCAAATCGCTGCCGATACAGGTATTT
>NZ_JBKJYW010000325.1:0-7402 GCF_046715635.1 Serratia sp. (in: enterobacteria) | reverse complement strand
ACATGGCAGATCTCTCATTCCACGGCATAAGCAGCTCCACTCAGAAGTACTCATACCTATGTTGTAAGTGTCTACCATGTCCCCGAACAAGTGTTCATGATGTCCCCGGTCTGTACAGGGAGAGGGTTAGGGTGAGGGGCCGCTAGATCAATGCTCGCGAGTTTTGCGGAACACCACTTCAGGGTAACGTTCCTGCGTCAGGTTGAGGTTAACCATGGTTGGCGCGATATACGACAGGTTATTGCCGCCGTCCAGCGCCAGGTTCAGCTCACTCTTACGCTTGAACTCTTCGAATTTCTTCACGTCATCACACTCTACCCAACGGGCGGTGGAGACGTTCACCGATTCATACAGCGCTTCCACGTTGTATTCGCTCTTCAGACGGGCAACCACTACGTCGAACTGCAGCACACCTACCGCACCAACGATCAGATCGTTGTTGGCGATTGGGCGGAACACCTGCACCGCGCCCTCTTCCGACAGCTGGACCAGCCCCTTCAGCAGTTGTTTCTGCTTGAGCGGATCGCGCAGGCGGATACGGCGGAACAGCTCTGGCGCAAAGTTCGGAATACCGGTGAACTTCATATCCTCACCCTGGGTGAAGGTATCGCCAATCTGAATGGTACCGTGGTTATGCAAGCCAATGATGTCGCCTGGGTAGGCTTCCTCAACGTGCGAGCGGTCGCCAGCCATAAAGGTCAGTGCATCGGAGATCACCACGTCTTTACCGGTACGTACCTGGCGTAGCTTCATGCCTTTTTCATAGCGGCCAGACACTACGCGCATAAACGCCACACGGTCACGGTGTTTAGGATCCATATTCGCCTGGATCTTGAACACAAAGCCGGTGAATTTCTCTTCGGCAGCGACGACTTCACGGGTATCGGTTTTACGCGGCATTGGCGCAGGTGCCCAAGCCACCAGCCCATCCAGCATATGATCGACGCCGAAGTTACCCAACGCGGTACCAAAGAACACCGGTGTCAGTTCGCCTGCCAGGAAGGCTTCCTGCTCAAACTCATGGGAAGCGCCTTGCACCAGCTCCAGCTCATCACGCAGCTGTGTGGCCAGGTCTTCACCAACGGCGGCATCCAGATCCGGGTTGTTCAACCCCTTAACGATGCGCACTTCCTGAATGGTGTGGCCTTTACCGGTCTGGTACAGATAGGTTTCATCTTTATAGAGATGGTAAACCCCCTTGAACAGCTTGCCGCAGCCGATCGGCCAGGTGATCGGTGAGCAGGCGATTTTCAGTTCGCGCTCAACTTCATCCATCACTTCCATCGGATCGCGAATGTCACGGTCAAGTTTATTCATGAAGGTCAGGATCGGCGTATCGCGCAGGCGGGTAACTTCCATCAGCTTACGGGTACGATCTTCGACGCCTTTGGCGGCGTCGATCACCATCAGGCAGCAGTCCACCGCCGTCAGGGTACGATAGGTATCTTCGGAGAAGTCTTCGTGCCCCGGGGTATCCAGCAGGTTAATCAGGCAGTCGCGATATGGAAACTGCATCACCGAGGTGGTGATCGAGATACCACGTTGTTTTTCCATCTCCATCCAGTCGGATTTGGCGTGCTGGCTGGAGCCACGACCTTTAACCGTACCGGCAGTCTGGATAGCGTGTCCGAATAACAGCACCTTCTCGGTGATGGTGGTTTTACCCGCATCCGGGTGCGAGATAATGGCGAAAGTTCTTCTTTTCGCAACTTCGCGGGCGAATTCACTAGGAGACATGTTTTTCACGTTTCTATGGTTAGTCCGCCCTGCTCATCATCACAACGCGCCGATCGCGGCGCCAGGCAAAGCGGTAATAAAAAGATAGTAGCCGAGTATTTTCGCTGATTTACCAACCGGTGACAATCAATGGTTTCTTCGGCACAACATAATGGCAGGCCAAACCGGCTGCACAAGGGGAGTTATAAGTCGCTACCCCAGTGGCAGCGCCATAACGATCGCGTCTTCACGGCCACTGGCTGCGGGGTAATAGTTGCGGCGCACCGTGACTTCATTGAAGCCAAGGTCTTCGTAGAGCGCTATCGCTCCGCTATTGGAGGCTCGAACTTCCAACCACAGCGTAACCACACCACGCGTTTCCAATTGCTCGATCACGGCGGTCAGCAACATGCGGCCAAAGCCCCGGCGCTGCCAGCTTGGGTGGATAGCAATATTAAACAGCGTGGCTTCATCCAGTACGATTTGGGTAATGGCAAAGCCCGCCATCTGCCCTTCGGTTGCCAATTTCAGGTTAAGGTAACGTTCGCCCTGATTGCTGGCTAGCGTCGCCTCCGTCCAGGGAAACGCATGGCTGGCTTGTTCAATCTTGAAGGCTGTGGCCAGATCGGCCGCTGTCAGGGTAGAAATGCTGTTCATGATGACAAATCTGCTGCCAGAGTGCGCGTTTCGCACTCGCATCTTGAGAAAGCTCGGCCAGCGCCGGGCTATGTAGCTGCGCGCCGGCCACCGCTAGCGGCTCCGTGACGCCCAACCGCCAACTGTTGCACTCGGTATCTTGCGGCAGCATCGCTACCTGATCCGGTGTCAGGCCATAGGTTTGTGCCGCTGTCAGCCCCAGGCTGCGCAGCACGTCACAAAACAGCGGGTCGTGCTGATCTGGCAATGCCTGCGCCACCACCAGCAGGCGCACGTTCGGGGGCACGCTTACCGCCACCTCCCCCTGCAACACTCCAGGGCGGCGTAATGTCCACTGCGTAATCCCCAGCTGTTGTAACAACCAGTCGCGTTTTGATGCCATGCCGATCCCCGTGTGTGACGCACCCTACCTGCCCTATGCCGCGCTATGCTAACAAACCCGCGCAGCCTGCGCTATGACCCGTTAACTATTCAAATTATCACCGCTGCCTATCCCCAATAGATTTCAAGCTGCGGCTAACCCTTATCCCCAGGAACTTAGATTAACTAAGTGGCTAGGGTAAGGGCGCGCAGGGAACAACGCTGCTGCTTGAAAGATGAAGGGGGATAAAACCCGTCGAACATCTGGCCACAAAGCTCTATAATCCCCAGCTAAATCTTGAGGAGCCGAAAACTGATGTCTGCATTAACCCCCGCCAGTGAAGTCATGCTGCGCCACAGTGATGAATTTATGGAACGCCGCGTGCTGTTTGCCGGCGATCTGCAGGATACCCTACCGGCCCAATTCGAGGCCGCGGATGTGCGTGTCCACACCCAGCAATACCATCACTGGCAGTTACTGAACCGGACGATGGGAGAGCATGCACAGTTCGGCCTGACGGTCGATCCCGCCTTCGTCGCCGAGTGCGATACGCTGGTGTATTACTGGCCAAAGAGCAAGCAGGAAGCGCAGTTCCAACTGTGCAACATCCTTGCCCTGCTGCCTGTGGGCGCAGAGATTTTTGTCGTCGGTGAAAACCGCAGCGGTGTGCGCAGCGCAGAACAAACTCTGGAAGGCCATGCCACGCTTGCCAAGATCGACAGCGCTCGCCGCTGTGGGTTATATCATGGCCGCATCGATGTGCAGACCCAGTTTGATCTGGCCGACTGGTGGGAAAGCTATCAGTTGCACGATCTGGAAGTGAAGACGCTGCCTGGCGTGTTTAGCCGTGACGGCCTGGATGTAGGCAGTTCACTGCTGCTCTCTACGCTGGAAAAACACATGAAAGGCAAAGTGCTGGACGTGGGTTGTGGCGCTGGCGTAATGGCTTCCGTACTGTCTAAACTGTCGCCGAAAATGAAGCTGACCCTCAGCGACGTCAACGCCGCTGCCGTAGAGTCCAGCCGGGCGACATTGGCAGCCAACGGTATTGAAGGGGAAGTGATCGTCAGTAACGTCTACTCCGACATTACCGGCCGCTTTGACCTGATCATCTCCAACCCGCCGTTCCATGACGGCCTGGCCACCAGCCTGACCGCCGCAGAAACGCTGATCCGCGGGGCGTTAAAACACCTGCCAATCGGTGGACAACTGCGTATCGTCGCCAACGCCTTCCTGCCTTACCCAGACATTCTGGATGCCACCTTCGGCAGCCATGAAGTGTTGGCGCAGAACGGCCGCTTCAAGGTGTACAAAGCCACCGTAGCCCGCCAGCCACGCGATGCGAAGAAGAAAAGATAACAAGCCCCTCACCCTAACCCTCTCCCACAGGGAGAGGGGATCGATCGTGCCACCATTTGACTACGGCACCCTGCCTATAAGTTCGGCCATGCTACAGATTGACTTCTGTACCTGAACACAGCTCCGTACCAGCCCCCTCTCCCTCGCACAAATGTTAATGACGCCTGCGATCTGTACAGCGGGAGAGGGTTGGGGGTGAGGGGAAATTGCTCGCCTTGAATGACAACCTTTCTCCCCAAGGTATGCCATCAGCCGTTAATAAACTCCATACTTACTGGCGTATAGCGCGCCCCAGCCACGCCTGTCAGTGGGAATACTGCCTCGATCGCTGCCAGTTCTTCCTCGCTTAGCGTGATCTCCGCTGCCGCCACGTTCTCTTCCAGATTACGGCGGCGTTTGGTTCCGGGGATCGGTACAATGTACTCCCCCTGCGCCATCACCCAGGCCAATGCCAGTTGTGACGGGGCAACGCCTTTCTGCCTGGCCAGTTCACTGACCTTGGCCACCAGCTCCAGATTGCGGGCGAAGTTCTCCCCCATAAAACGCGGATTGCTACGGCGGAAATCATCTGCCGCCAGGTCCTCGATACGCTGGATTGCCCCGGTCAGGAAACCACGCCCAAGCGGGCTATAGGCGACAAAGCCAATGCCCAAACGTTGGCAAGCGGCCAGTTGTCCCTGTTCAGCATCCCTGCTCCACAGGGAATATTCGGTTTGCAACGCGGTGATCGGATGCACCTGGTGTGCACGCTCTAAAGTCGCCACGGAGGTTTCACTCAGGCCGATATGGCGGATCTTGCCCTCGGCGATCAGATCCGCCAGAGTGCCAACCACCTCTTCGATTGGCACCGTCGGATCGACCCGATGCTGGTAGTAAAGATCGATGGTTTCTACCCCCAACCGCTGCAAGCTGCCTTCTACCGAGCGGCGGATATAGTCCGGTTTACTGCTCACGCCCCGCGCAGTGGGATCGGCCGGATCGCGCACAATACCGAACTTGGTGGCCAGAAATACCTGGTCGCGTTTGCCTTTGATCGCCTTGCCTATCAGTTGCTCATTGGTGTGCGGGCCGTACATATCTGCGGTGTCCAGCATGGTCACGCCCAGTTCCAGCGCACGATGTAGCGTGGCGATCGCTTCTTGCTCATCATAACCGGTGGAGTAGAAATCGCTCATCCCCATGCAACCTAAACCCAGGGCAGAGACGAGGGGGCCATTAGTACCTAATTTGCGCTGTTGCATTGTGTGGTCCTTGTTGAACATGGATGTCGAAACAAAGTCTGGTTGTTTATGCCACAAAGATAAATAATGCAGATTGCACATCACTGTTCATAAATCACCAACAATGGGGGCGGCAAGATGGATCAAGTTCAGGCTATGCGCATCTTTACCCGGATCGTGGAACTTGGCAGTTTCAGCCGCGCGGCAGAACGGTTACAACTGCCGCGTGCCACGGTCAGCAACGTGCTCAAACGCCTGGAGCAGCGGCTTGGCGTCAGATTATTGGTACGCACCACGCGTCAGGTTCAGGTCACCGCCGAGGGGACGCTGTACTACCAACGTTGTCTGCATCTTTTGGACGCCCTGGAAGAAGCAGATACCCTGTTCAGCCACCACAAGCTGCAACCCACCGGTAAAGTGCGGATCGATATGCCCCATTCGTTGGCGCGGGAAATCGTCATCCCGGCGCTGGATGAGTTCTATCAGCGCTATCCAGAGATAGAGATTGCGCTGGGGGCTAACGACACCCATGTCGATCTGCTGCGTGAAGGAGTGGACTGCGTGCTGCGGGCTTGGGAAACCTCAGACGACACCCTGGTTGCGCGGCGGATTGCCCAACTCCCCCAGCTCACCTGCGCCTCTCCTGGTTATCTACAGGCGTTTGGCACTCCGCTGTCGTTAGATGAGCTGCAACATCATCGGGCGGTGGGCTATTTCTCGTTGGTGAATAACCGCAACTACCCGCTGGAATTTTGCCGTGATGGTCGCCTTGAGCTGCGCGAGTTACCAAGTAGATTGAGCGTTAGCGGGGCCGATGCCTACACCAGTGCCTGCCGTGCCGGGTTGGGGTTGATCCAGGCAGCGCGTTATACGCTCTCCCCCTGGTTGCAGAGTGGTGAACTGGTGGAAGTGCTGGCCGAAACGCCGCCACCGCCGATGCCGATCTACATCATGTATCCGCCCGGCCGTTTCCTCGCTCCGCGTGTCAGGGTATTGATTGATTGGCTGATTACGTTGTTTGAAGGCCATAAAAACCACTGATATGCCGTTTTTTACAGCAAACGCCGCTAATCCGGGAAATAACTATTGACGTCCCCGCCAAAATCTCTAGAATTCGCCTCCGTGGTAGCGTTACTCCGGTAGCGTATCTGGTATGCGAAGGTGGCGGAATTGGTAGACGCGCTAGCTTCAGGTGTTAGTGTCCTTACGGACGTGAGGGTTCAAGTCCCTCTCTTCGCACCAAATAACCACATGATTTATATTGCACAGCATCGAATGCGAAGGTGGCGGAATTGGTAGACGCGCTAGCTTCAGGTGTTAGTGTTCTTACGGACGTGAGGGTTCAAGTCCCTCTCTTCGCACCAAGCTGGCGACGTAATATAAATCGAAATCAAAGCAACAACATCGACTGTGCGAAGGTGGCGGAATTGGTAGACGCGCTAGCTTCAGGTGTTAGTGTCCTTACGGACGTGAGGGTTCAAGTCCCTCTCTTCGCACCAATTGATGACCTCTCCGATTACACCCCAGTATCAAATCCCCAGCAAAACCTAACACGCCAATGCGTGGTTTTTTCGTTTTAGCTAAAGCTGAAATGCAGGCTGATCGCGGCTAATCCACCGGCCAATGCCATACAGGAAGGCAGCAACAGATAGTGACGCCAGCGGCTGTTGAACAGCATCACCAGCGTTGCCAACATGGCGGTCACCATCAGGCTACGCAGTTGCATCATATCCAGGTCAATCATTGCCAGGAACGGCATCAGGGCGCAGGGTAATAACACTCCCCAGGCACTGGCAAGCCGGTTCCCAAGATACCAACTGACCCCCCATAACCCACACGCGGTAATCATGGCTGCTAGCATGGTCGCCACCTCAAGATGATAATGATAAGCAATATCATATAACACTTCTTTTTAACGCGCATCATTTCCACTCTCTGATAGAAACTTGGCGTCAAGAGGGGCAAAAACTGGCTATTTTTCCTTCTGGCGCGGCATCCATTAGGGGAAACATGAAAAAATTTTTATATTCGCCGCTTTTACCACATGCGATTAAGACAATGGCGCATTACACTAGGTGAAAACTTACGC
>NZ_JBKJYW010000324.1:0-2938 GCF_046715635.1 Serratia sp. (in: enterobacteria) | reverse complement strand
CTGAAGGGATCCCCAATCCGTTTTGCCGCTGTGAACATTGCCAACAGGCCCGTTTTCTCAAGGGGAAAGATCTGCGTACCCACTCTTCGGCGATTATTGATGATGTGATGTTGATCGATGTCGCCCCTGAGTTCAGCCAACAGTTGCTGCGTGATGGGCTGGACGCAAGTGGCTTCACCGACCTGCTGTTTACCCACACCCATCCAGACCATTTCAACGTCGGTGAGCTGTTTAGCCGAATGGAGGGTTACGGTTTCAATATCGACCATCCCCTAGAGATTTTTGGTAACGACCGGGCGATCAACGGTTGTGCTGCGGTGTTGCCGGGCTACAGCAAACAGCGCTTTGCCTTCCACTGCCTGGTACCCTTCGTGACAGTAGAAAGCCATGGCTATAAGATCACACCGCTGTTGGCCAACCACGCCAGGTGGGAGCTGTGCTACGTGTATGTGATCGAAAAAGACGGCCAGACGATTTTCTATGGCCATGATTCTGGCTGGTTCCCGGAACTCACCTGGCAGTGGCTGCAGGGCAAAGCGTTGGATTTGGTGGTGCTGGAATGCACCTACGGTTTCAACGGCGACGATCGCACCGACAACCATATGAGCCTGGAAACCGTCTTTGCCGCCCAAGAGAAGCTGCGTGCGATGGAGTGCCTGCATTCCGGCAGCCAGATCGTGGTGTCGCATATTTCTCACAGCGGCAAGTTGCTGCATGAGGAGCTGGTGGCTGCCTGCAGTGATAAAAACATCACCGTGGCGTATGACGGCCTGACCGTTAACGTGGCATAGGGGGATATCATGGACTTTAACAAAACTCCTCGCCTGCTGATCATGATGTTTGTGCAGTATTTCATGCAGGGTGCCTGGAATATGACGATGGGCCTGGTGCTGAGCACCTACGGCATGGCAGCCATTATCGGTTCATCTTATGCGCTGCTGGGATTGGCAACGATACTCTCGCCGCTGTTTATCGGCATGGTTGCAGACCGCTTCTTTGCTTCGCAGAAAGTCATGGCGATCCTGCACCTGATCAACGCCGGGGTGATCCTGTGCGTGCCGCAGTTTATCGAGGCGCAGGACACCACCATGACGCTGGTGATGATCTTCCTGGTCGGGCTGCTGTTCTATCCGACCACCGCGCTGGCCAACAGCATCAGCTTTAGCCATATCAACGGCGTGAAGTACTTCCCGGTGATCCGCGTGTTTGGCACCTTCGGTTTTATGGCGATAGGTTTCATCATCGGGCAGATGGGATATTCCGGCGATACCATGACCTGGTACATTGCTTCGGCCGCTGGGGTGGCATTGGGGCTGTACTGCTTTACCTTGCCGGATACACCGCCGAAGGCCAAGGGCAGCACCTTCACCCTGCGCGATCTGCTGTGCCTGGATGCGCTGTCGTTATTTAAAGATCGTAACTTCTCCATTCTGATGCTGAGCATCTTTGTGTTGATGATCCCCAAAACGGCCTATTCCGCCTATATTCCGGTATTCCTCAAAGCGCTCGGGTTTGATAACGCCGCCTCCATGATGCAGGTAGGGATCGCCTGTGAAGTGGTGTTTATGTTCCTGCTTTCGTTCTTCCTACTGAAAGCAGGCTTCAAGGTGACGTTGATGATGGGCGCGGTGTGCTGGATCATCCGCTCGGTGCTGTTCTCTCAGGCTGCGCTTGACGCCAACATGACGTTTGTCCTGATTGGCCTGATGCTGCAAGGCTTCTGCTGGGACTTCTTCTTTACGGTGGGGGATATCTATGTCGACCGTAAAGCACGGCCCGAAATTAAAGCCCAGGCACAGAGTCTGCGCTTTATCGTCTCCAATGGTTTTGGCTTGCTGTTCGCTTCTACCATTTGCGGCCAGATCTTCAACAGCACCGTGACGGAGCAGGGGCCGCAGGCGTTACCGCAATGGGAAAGCTTCTGGCTGTTCTCGGCGATCATCGCCGCCGTTGTCTCGGTCTTCTTCTTTATTTTCTTCAAGGACGATCTTTCTAAACAGAACACATCGGCGGCAATGAAGCCTGCGAAGCAATAGGAAGTAACATGGACAGCTGGTTATCGGTGCTGGGCGGGTTAGGGCCGCTCCATCTGGCGACGGTAGGCAAGATAGTCGCGGCGTTTGTTCTGGGGGGCGTGATTGGCTTGGAACGTGAATCCAAGGGCAAGCCTGTTGGGTTTAAAACCTGCGTGATTATTGCCGTCGCCAGCTGCGTATTAACGGTGGTGTCGATTCAGTCTGCGGAGTATTACGCCGAGATATCCGTCAATATCCGCAGCGATCCCATGCGGTTGGCCGCACAAATTATCAGTGGGGTGGGCTTCCTGGGCGCAGGGGTGATCTTGCACCGTCGCGATGACGCCATTTCTGGTCTGACGACCGCCGCGATCGTTTGGGCGTCGGCGGGAGTGGGGATTGCCTGTGGAGCCAGTTTTTATTTGCACGCACTCTTGGCTACCGCACTGTTTTTACTGGCGATAAAAATCAGCCCCTATATTTTCCTGCTGCAATCGAGGAATCAATATCTGGGGAAGGTCAAAGTACGGCTGATACTCGATGAGCAGGCAGGGCTGGCCAGCTTGATGGCCCAGCTTAATCAGCAGAGAAACCTGATTGATGCGATGACCATACGTGACGTCAAAAAACACAAGATTGAAGTTAATTTTAAGCTAACGGTAAGGAAAAGGACGACCTTAGACGAACTGTATGGCACGTTGCGCGCTATGCAACACGTGTGCTTCGTCGCATTAGAGCATTAACGGGTTTGAGTGGATCAAAAATGCCGGGTAGCTTAGCTGACCCGGCATTTTTTTCCTGGCGGTTGAACAATCAGGCTTTAACCGTGACGTTCATGCCTTTGTAGCTGACCTTCTGGCCATCAACGATCTTGCAGCGCTTACGCGTTTCGACCTGACCGTTTACTTTGACCTGCCCTGCGG
>NZ_JBKJYW010000323.1:0-4611 GCF_046715635.1 Serratia sp. (in: enterobacteria) | reverse complement strand
AATAGCCCGGAGCCAGTTCGCAACCGCATTTCTCAGTTGGAGAATATCTCGATGGTCGAACCGTTCGAACTGGGGGTCTGCGTGCCGAAAAAACGCCTCAACGAACCGCTGATTGAGGCGTTCTGGCGTTTGCTCTCATAAATCCGCAGGGTCGATCTGCTTCATCGCTTCCACCTGCATCAGCCACTGATACAGCGGCTCCAACTGCTGGAAACTCTGCGTAAGGGTAGCGACCAGATCGGCGCTGAACAGCTTTTCCACCTGATTATCCGTGGCCATCACCGCGAAGGATTTGCGGTTGTACCAGGTGGCAATCTCCGGTGCCTGCTCCTTCACTAACGGGCGCTTATAGCTTTCCCCCACCAGTTCAAACGGCGCGCGACAGCACTCGGCCACCTCCAAAAACGGCTGTGGCCTGCGCAGCAGAGTATGGCGAAACAGATCCATGGTGGCTTTGTCGGCGCTGTAATAACCCAGGCCATAACGCAGCATGTCTGGCCCCAGCTCAAAGAAGTACACCGGTGCCAGCTTCCAGTCTTTGCTTGGCCGCTTGAAGGTCAGCCACATGCGGCTACGATAACGGGATTTATCATGGGAAAAACGCGTGTCGCGATGAATACGCGACAGCGTTTTACCAATAACCGGACGGGTTTCAAACTGTGGGTCAATCATCAGCATCGCAGGACTCAGTGCATCCGCCAGCGAACGGAACGGCGTTAACAGCTCACGGTCATACACGCCCCGATTAGCGTCAAACCACTCTTTGTCGTTCTCGATCCGCACCTGTTGCAGGAAGTCCAGCCCTTGTTGGCTGAACCCGGTGAACTCATTACTCATACGCTATCCTTGTCGCCGATGTTAGCCCTGCAGAAAGAAACGGAAGGCCGGGTTGTCGGTCTCATCATGGCAGTCGTAACCCAATGCCTGCAGGTGTTGCTCAAATTCTGGCTCGGTCTGCGAAAGCTCAAACCCTGCCAGCACGCGACCAAAATCGGTGCCGTGGCTGCGATAGTGGAACAGCGAAATATTCCAGTGCGTGCCCAGCGTTTGCAGGAACTTGAGCAGAGCACCCGGTGACTCTGGGAACTCAAAGCTATACAGACGCTCACGCAGCGGTTTCGAAGGCCGCCCGCCGACCATGTAGCGCACGTGCAGTTTCGCCATCTCATCATCGGACAGATCCACCACTTGATAGCCATCACGGTTCAGCTCATCGATGATTTCCAGCCGCTCGGTATGGCCTCTGGTCAGGCGGACCCCGACAAAGATGCAGGCGTTGTCAGCATCGGCATAGCGGTAGTTGAACTCGGTAACCGCACGGCCACCCAACAGCTGGCAGAACTTCAGGAAGCTGCCCTTCTGTTCTGGAATGGTCACCGCCAGCAGCGCTTCGCGTTGTTCGCCCAATTCGCAACGTTCGGAAACGTACCGCAGGCCGTGGAAATTCACGTTGGCACCGGAAAGCACGTGGGCCAGTCGCTCACCCTGAATATTGTGCTGCTGCACGTATTTTTTCAGCCCAGCCAACGCCAGTGCGCCAGAAGGTTCGGCGATGGCCCGCACGTCTTCGAACAAATCTTTCACCGCTGCGCAGATCGCATCGCTGTCTACGGTGATCACGTCATCCAGGTATTCACGGCACAGGCGGAAGGTTTCATCACCGATGCGCTTGACCGCTACGCCTTCGGCAAACAGCCCAACGCGCGCCAGATCGACCGGCTGCCCGGCATCCAGCGCTGCACGCAGACAGGCCGAATCCTGGGCTTCCACGCCAATCACTTTGATTTGCGGCATCAGTTGCTTGATCAGCACCGCCACCCCGGCCGCCAGACCGCCACCGCCAACCGGGACAAACACCCGGTCCAGGTGCGCGTCCTGCTGTAACAGCTCCATCGCCAAAGTGCCCTGCCCGGCAATCACTGCCGGGTGATCAAACGGGGGCACGAAGGTCATGCCCTGTTGCTGCGAAAGCTCAATCGCCTTGACCTTGGCTTCGTCGAAGTTGGCACCGTGCAGCAATACCTCACCACCGAAGCCACGCACCGCATCAACCTTGATATCCGCCGTCGACACCGGCATCACGATCAGGGTTTTGATCCCCAAACGGTTGCCGGAAAAGGCGACGCCCTGCGCATGGTTGCCCGCAGAGGCCGTGACCACGCCACGCGCCCTCTGCTCTTCATCCAGGCTGGCAATCATCGCGTAAGCCCCGCGCAGCTTAAAGCTGTGCACCGGCTGGCGATCTTCGCGCTTCACTAGAATGGTATTGCCGAGGCGCGCAGAGATCTTGCCCATGGTCTGTAACGGGGTGACCTGAGCCACCTCATAAACCGGCGAGCGGAGCACCGCTCGCAAATATTCGGCGCCGCAGGGGGCGTCGGGTAGGGGTTGTGATACCGCCATGGTGGTTAGCCTCCCAGCTTGCTCTTGTCCCGCACTGCGCCTTTATCAGCACTGGTGGCCAGCGTAGCGTAAGCACGTAACGCATAAGATACCTGGCGCTCACGCGCTTTCGGTGTCCAGGCCGCATCACCCCGTGCCAGTTCCGCCTCACGGCGGGCAGCCAGTACGCTCTCCGGCACATCCAGTACCATGCTGCGTTTCGGGATATCGATATCGATCATGTCCCCTTCTTCCACCAGCGCAATCAGGCCACCGCTGGCCGCTTCCGGCGAAACGTGACCAATGGATAAACCGGAGGTGCCGCCAGAGAAGCGGCCATCGGTGATCAGCGCACAGGCCTTGCCCAGGCCCATCGATTTCAGATAGGTGGTTGGGTAGAGCATTTCCTGCATGCCCGGCCCGCCTTTTGGCCCTTCATAGCGGATCACCACTACGTCGCCTGCCACCACTTTACCGCCCAGGATCGCCTCAACGGCCGTATCCTGGCTCTCATAAACTTTGGCTGGCCCACGGAAGGTCAGGTTGTCTTTATCCACGCCAGCGGTTTTAACGATGCTGCCGTCTTCGGCCATGTTGCCATACAGCACCGCCAGGCCACCTTCCAAGCTGAAGGCGTTTTCCAAGGAGCGGATACAGCCATCGGCACGATCGTTGTCCAGCGTGTCCCAACGGCAATCCTGTGAGAATGCCTGGGTAGTACGGATACCTGCCGGGCCTGCGCGGAACATTTTCTTCACGGCCTCATCCTGGGTCAGCATGATGTCGTATTTTTCCAAGGTCTCTGGCAGCTTCATCCCCAGGATGTTATCCACATCGCGGTTCATCAGCCCGGCGCGATCCAGCTCGCCAAGAATGGCCAGTACGCCACCGGCACGGTGTACGTCTTCCATATGGTATTTCTGAGTGCTTGGCGCCACCTTGCACAGGTGTGGCACTTTGCGGGACAGGCGATCGATATCCGCCATGGCGAAGTCGATCTCGCCTTCCTGCGCTGCCGCCAACAGGTGCAGCACGGTATTGGTGGAGCCCCCCATCGCAATGTCCAGAGTCATCGCATTTTCGAACGCGGCCTTGTTGGCGATGCTGCGTGGCAGCGCGCTCTCATCGTCCTGCTCGTAGTAACGCTTGGTCAGTTCGACGATGCGTTTACCGGCGTTCAGGAACAGGTCTTTACGATCGGCGTGGGTCGCCAGCAGCGAGCCGTTGCCCGGTTGAGACAGGCCTAACGCTTCGGTGAGACAGTTCATAGAGTTGGCGGTAAACATCCCGGAGCAGGAACCGCAGGTTGGGCAAGCGGAACGTTCGATCTGCGCGCTGTCGGCGTCGCTGACGTTCGGGTTAGCACCCTGGATCATCGCATCGATCAGGTCCAGCTTGATGATTTTGTCGGAAAGCTTGGTTTTACCGGCTTCCATCGGGCCGCCGGAGACGAAGATCACCGGAATATTCAGGCGCAATGACGCCATCAGCATCCCTGGGGTGATTTTGTCGCAGTTGGAGATACACACCATCGCATCGGCGCAGTGGGCATTCACCATATACTCCACCGAGTCAGCAATCAGCTCGCGCGACGGCAGAGAATAGAGCATGCCGCCGTGGCCCATGGCGATCCCGTCATCCACCGCAATGGTGTTGAACTCTTTGGCAACGCCGCCGGAGGCTTCGATCTGTTCTGCAACCAACTTGCCCAGGTCGCGCAGGTGCACATGGCCCGGCACAAACTGGGTGAAGGAGTTGACCACCGCAATAATCGGTTTGCCGAAATCGTCGTCGGTCATCCCGGTCGCGCGCCATAATGCGCGGGCACCCGCCATGTTGCGGCCGTGGGTGGTGGTGGCGGAACGGTACTTAGGCATGCTCTTCACTCCAAAAAATAATCGTTTTACGAGCGGCGAACGAACCGCTCGTTTAGTGTTGTCTGTCGTTATTGGTTTACCGGATCCAACCAGCCGTACTTGTCTTCGGTTTTGCCGCTAAACAGGCCAAAGAACGCCTGCTGGATCTGCTTGGTAATTGGGCCGCACTTGCCGATCCCCACCTGAATACCATCCACGCTACGAACCGGCGTGATTTCCGCCGCGGTGCCGGACATAAACACTTCGTCCGCCAGATACAGAGACTCACGGGAAAGCACTTGCTCGCGCACTTCGAAGCCCATGTCTTTTGCCAGCTTGATGATCGCGTCACGCGTGATACCAGGCAGGGCAG
>NZ_JBKJYW010000322.1:0-9493 GCF_046715635.1 Serratia sp. (in: enterobacteria) | reverse complement strand
AACCTGTTTGTTGATGGCATCTCCAACAAGGATTATCAGGGGCTGCTCAACGATCCGAACCGCCCGCTGATCAACCGCGCCACCCAAGGGGTGTATCCACCGGCCTCCACGGTTAAACCCTATATTGCCGTTTCCGCACTCAGCGCCGGGGTAATCACCAAAAATACCGTCGTTTTCGATCCGGGCTGGTGGCAATTGCCAGGGTCGGAGAAACGCTTCCGCGACTGGAAAAAATGGGGGCATGGCCGCCTCAACGTCACCAAAGCGTTGGAGGAGTCTGCGGATACCTACTTCTATCAGGTAGCTTACGATATGGGGATCGATCGCCTTTCTTCCTGGCTGACCAAGTTTGGCTACGGAGAATATACCGGTATCGATCTATCCGAAGAGCGTTCCGGCCTGATGCCAACGCGTGATTGGAAATTCAAACGCTACAAGAAACCTTGGTATCAGGGCGACACCATTCCGGTAGGCATCGGCCAGGGCTACTGGACCGCTACGCCGATCCAGATGTCCAAGGCGCTGAACACCCTGATTAATGACGGCAACGTCAAAGATCCGCATCTGCTGCAAAGCACCAAGATCAACGGCGTACTGGTGCCGTTCAAGCAAAAAGAGAGCAAGCAGATCGGCGATATCCATTCAGGCTTCTGGGAAATAGCCAAAGACGGCATGTACGGCGTTGCCAACCGGCCTAACGGCACGGCTCGCAAGTTCTTTGACAAGACACCGTATAAAGCCGCGGCAAAATCGGGTACCGCGCAGGTATTCGGCTATGAAACCTATAACGCCCACAAACTCGCGGAACATCTGCGGGACCATAAATTGATGACCGCCTTTGCACCGTTTGATAACCCAACGGTTTCGGTAGCCATCATTCTGGAAAACGGTGGTTCAGGCCCGGCGGTAGGGACCATTACCCGTCAGATCCTCGACCACATCCTGTTGGGCGACAACAATACGCAATTACCGGTTGCAGCACCGCTGCCGCCCGGTATAGAAGGTGATTAAGGTAGAACATGACTGAAAGCCAACAAAAGGGTTCTATCTGGACCAAAATCCATATCGATCCCACATTCCTGTTATTTATTCTGGCCTTGCTGGTCTATAGCTCCGTCGTGATGTGGAGCGCCAGCGGCCAGGATATGGGCATGATGGAACGCAAAATCGGCCAGATCCTGATGGGGCTGATCGTGATGGGCGTGATGGCGCAAATCCCGCCGCGGGTGTATGAAAGCTGGGCACCCTACCTGTATATTTTCTGCGTGATATTGCTGATCCTGGTGGACGCCTTTGGCCAAATCAGTAAAGGGGCGCAGCGCTGGCTGGACCTGGGCTTTGTGCGCTTCCAGCCTTCGGAAATCGCCAAGATCGCCGTGCCGCTGATGGTCGCACGCTTTATGAACCGTGACGTGTGTCCTCCTTCGCTGAAGAATACTGGCATCGCGCTGGTGCTGATCTTCCTGCCCACCTTACTGGTTGCCGCACAACCCGATCTGGGCACGTCGATCCTGATCGCCGCCTCTGGCCTGTTCGTGCTGTTCCTGTCGGGGATGAGTTGGAAGCTGATCGCCGTGGCGGCCGTGGCGTTGGCCGCCTTTATCCCGGTATTGTGGTTCTTCCTGATGCACGGCTATCAACGTGACCGCGTGATGATGCTGCTCGATCCGGAAAGCGATCCGTTAGGGGCTGGCTACCATATTATTCAGTCGAAAATCGCCATCGGCTCTGGCGGCCTGTCGGGCAAAGGCTGGCTGCACGGCACCCAGTCCCAGTTGGAATTCCTGCCGGAACGCCACACTGACTTTATCTTCGCGGTCTTGGCGGAAGAGCTTGGCCTGATCGGCGTGCTGGTCTTGCTGGTGCTGTATCTGCTGGTGATTATCCGCGGGCTGATGATCGCCGCCCGGGCACAGACCACCTTTGGCCGCGTAATGGTCGGTGGGCTGATGCTGATCCTGTTTGTCTATGTGTTTGTTAACATTGGTATGGTCAGTGGTATTTTGCCGGTAGTTGGCGTACCTTTGCCTTTGGTCAGTTACGGGGGTTCGGCGCTGATCGTACTCATGGCTGGGTTCGGCATTGTGATGTCGATCCACACGCATCGGAAAATGTTGTCCAAAAATCTTTAAGAGGTGTGCAATGCGTAAGGAATGGCTTTGGGTCGGCGCGGTTGCTGCTGCGGTATTACTTTCCGCCTGTACCACGACGGAAGAAACACAGGCTCCGGTGCAACAAGCCTACAACGGGCCGGTGACCGAAATCGGCGGCGTGGAGCCTCACTATGAACCCTATAACCCTGGCACCCTGCAGGATTATCAGGTTAATGGCGACAGCTATCGTATCGTGCAAGATCCGCAGAACTTTTCACAAACCGGCCTGGCGGCCTGGTACGGCGAAGAGGCCAACGGCAATACGACCGCCATCGGTGAGCAGTTCGATCCTAATGCGCTGACTGCTGCGCATCCAACCTTGCCTATTCCAAGCTATGTACGCGTCACCAACCTGGCTAATGGCCGTCAACTGGTGGTACGCGTGAACGATCGCGGCCCTTATACCTCTGGCCGGATTATCGATCTGTCCAAAGCCGCAGCCGATCGCCTCAACCTGTCTAGCAACACCAAGGTAAAGGTCGACTTTATCAAAGTCGCTCCAGACGGCACGTTGAGCGGCCCTGGCACCGTGGGGACCGTCGTCGCCAAGCAAAGCTACGCCCTGCCTCCACGCCCGGATCTCACCTCTGGCGGCGGGATGGACACACCTATGCAGCAATCGGCACCGGTTGCCGCCCCTGCCACTCAAGCGATTGACAACGGCAGCATGAACTACAACGACAGCAGCGCTATCCCTGCCGCCTCCACTGGCCGCAGCGGTGGTTTCCTTGGTGTGCCACAACCGTTAGCCCCTGGCGTGTTGGAAGGGACAGAACCCCAGCCGGTCATTAGTGCGCCAACTGCCGCCCCGGTTGTGGCCTCCGCAGCCAGTGCCAGCGGTAACTATGTCGTACAGGTAGGTGCCCTGAGTAATGCCGAGCGTGCGCAAAGCTGGCAACAGCAGCTGAGCCAGCAGTTTGGCGTTCCTGGTAAGGTAGACGCCAACGGTGCCGTCTACCGCGTACAGCTTGGCCCGTTCAGCAATCGTCAACAGGCAGCACAGTTGCAACAGCGCCTGGCCAATGAGGCACAGCAACAGTCCTTTATCACTGCCGCACCTTAAGTACGATGGATAATTACGACCCTATGTGGACTGTTTATACCCGATGAATTTCAAGTTGACCGTTCGAGCGGTCAACTTGAAAGGTAACGGATACTGAAACATTTTCTTTCAGGTAAATCTGTGTAAACCCCGATCGGTCGGCTCATTGGCTAATGCCTGCCGGGGCCCCGTCTGCTATAGTGTGTCTCGCTTTTTAACTTAACTTTTACGGATGTTGTAGTCCCGATCATGAAACAGGTAACCTCTTTTCGCTTAATCAAAAGCCTCACGCTTGGCACTGCCATCGCGCTCAGCGCAGCGTCAGTTGCCCACGCAGACGACGTTAATATTAAAACCATGATCCCAGGTGTGCCGCAGATTGATGCCGAGGCCTACATCCTGATTGATTACAACTCTGGTAAAGTGTTGGCGGAATCGAACGCTGACGCACGCCGCGACCCTGCCAGCCTGACCAAAATGATGACCAGCTACGTCATCGGCCAGGCGTTGAAATCCGGCAAGATTGGCCAGGATGATATGGTCACCGTAGGCCAGGACGCCTGGGCTACCGGTAACCCGGTGTTCAAAGGCTCTTCGCTGATGTTCCTCAAGCCGGGCGATCGCGTGCCGGTTTCCAAGCTGACTCGTGGTATCAACCTGCAATCCGGTAACGATGCCTGTGTTGCCATGGCGGACTATGTCGCTGGCAGCCAGGATGCGTTCGTTAATCTGATGAATACCTACGTCAAACAACTCGGCCTGCAAAACACCCACTTCCAAACCGTACATGGTCTGGATGCGGAGGGGCAGTTCAGTTCGGCGCGTGATATGGCGTTTATCGGCCAGGCGCTGATCCGCGATGTGCCAGACGAATACGCTATCTATAAAGAAAAAGAGTTCACCTTCAACAATATTCGTCAGATGAACCGTAACGGTTTGCTGTGGGATACCAGCCTGAACGTCGATGGGATTAAAACCGGCCATACTAATGCGGCAGGCTATAACCTGGTGGCATCGGCAACCGAAGGCCAGATGCGTCTGATCTCCGCCGTGTTGGGTGGCCGGACCTATAAAGGCCGCGAAACCGAAAGCAAAAAACTGCTGACCTGGGGCTTCCGCTTCTTTGAAACCGTCGCGCCGCTGAAAGCAGGCAAAGAGTTCGCTTCTGAACCCGTTTGGTTCGGTGATGCCGATCGCGTTGAGCTGGGCGTAGACAAAGATGCTTACCTGACTATCCCACGCGGCCGGATGAAGGATCTGAAAGCCAGCTACGTGCTTAATACTCCGGAAATTCATGCTCCGCTGGCTAAAAACCAGGTGGTTGGCACCATTAACTTCCAGCTGGATGGCAAGACCATCGATCAGCGTCCGTTGGTGGTGCTGAACGAAGTGAAAGAAGGTGGCTTCTTCGGCCGCATCGTGGATTATATCCGTCTGATGTTCCATCACTGGTTCGGCTAACCCTTGAATCGGCTGAGTTCAGCCCCATATAACCATTAACACTAACTCCCGCCCCGGCGGGAGTTATAATTTAGATATCCGCCACCGTTGGAGCGCCCCCACATGCAAAAGACTAAACTGAACGAACTGCTCGAATTCCCTTGTACCTTTACCTATAAGGTAATGGGCCTGGCACACCCCGAGCTGGTAGACCAGGTAGTTGAAGTGGTGCAACGCCATGCTCCAGGGGATTACAACCCGCAGATCAAACCGAGCAGCAAAGGCAACTACCACTCCGTTTCCATCACCATCACCGCCACCCATATCGATCAGGTGGAAACGTTATATGAAGAGTTGGGCAACATTGAAATTGTCCGTATGGTGCTGTAATTACAGCATAACTCCCTGCCAGCTAACCTGGTTCAGGGCAACCGCTGTTCGGGTTGCCCTGGTTCCTCAGGGATAAATGCTGGTCGCGGGCCAGAGCGCCCGGTATAATGTTTTTACCACTTCTGTAACCTGACGATGCCCCGCTTGCAACACAATACGATCATTCTCCGTCAGCTAGGGTTGCAGCCCTATGAGCCTGTATCCCAAGCCATGCACAGCTTCACCAATCACCGCGACGAGTCCACGCTCGATGAATTGTGGCTGGTGCAGCATCAAGCCGTGTTCACCCAAGGCCAGGCCGGTAAGGCAGAACATCTGCTGATGCCAGGCGATATCCCGGTGATCCAGAGCGATCGCGGTGGGCAGGTCACCTATCATGGCCCCGGCCAGCAGGTGATGTACGTGATGGTGGATCTGAAACGCAATAAGGTGGGTGTCCGCCAACTCGTCACGGCCTTGGAAGAGACCGTTATTAATACCCTCGCCCATTTCAGGATCGAATCACGCGCGCGCCCGGATGCGCCCGGCGTGTACGTGGGCGAACACAAGATTTGTTCATTAGGCTTGCGGATCCGCAAAGGCAGCTCATTTCATGGCCTGGCCCTGAATGTCGCCATGGATCTCACCCCTTTCCAACGCATCAACCCCTGTGGTTATGCCGGAATGCAGATGACACAAGTCAGCGCGCTGGCACCAGCTGTCGGGATCGCCGATGTGCATCCCATTCTGGTACAGGAATTTGTTCATTTACTCGGCTACCAGACGGTCGAGCTTCGTAACTGGAACCTGCACGATTATGAGTAAACCGATTCAGATGGAACGCGGCGTTAAATACCGCGATGCAGACAAAATGGCGTTGATCCCGGTAAAAACGGTGGTCACCGAACGCCAAGAGCTGTTACGCAAACCCGAGTGGATGAAGATCAAACTCCCTGCCGACTCTACGCGCATTCAAGGCATCAAGGCTGCGATGCGCAAAAACGGTCTGCATTCGGTCTGCGAAGAGGCTTCATGCCCGAACCTGTCTGAGTGCTTTAACCACGGTACCGCCACCTTCATGATCCTGGGGGCCATCTGTACCCGTCGTTGCCCATTCTGCGACGTGGCCCACGGCCGCCCGGTGGCTCCTGATGCCAACGAGCCAGAAAAGCTGGGGCAGACCATTGCCGACATGGCACTACGCTATGTGGTGATCACCTCGGTTGACCGTGACGATTTACGTGATGGTGGCGCGCAGCACTTTGCTGACTGCATTACCGCCATCCGTGCCAAAAGCCCAAGCATCAAGATCGAAACCCTGGTACCAGACTTCCGTGGCCGTATGGATCGTGCGTTGGAAATCCTCACCGCCACGCCACCAGACGTGTTTAACCACAACCTGGAAAACGTGCCACGTGTTTATCGCCAGGTACGTCCTGGGGCTAATTACGAGTGGTCATTGAAGTTGCTGGAGCGCTTTAAAGAAGCTCACCCGTCTATTCCAACCAAGTCAGGCCTGATGGTTGGCCTGGGTGAAACCAACGCGGAAATCGTGGAAGTCATGCGCGATCTGCGCCGTCATGGCGTCACCATGCTGACGCTGGGGCAATATCTGCAACCAAGCCGTCACCACCTGCCAGTGCAGCGCTATGTCAGCCCGGCGGAGTTTGACGAAATGAAAGAAGAAGCAATGGCGATGGGCTTTACCCATGCTGCCTGCGGCCCGTTTGTGCGCTCGTCCTATCATGCAGACTTGCAGGCCAAAGGGCTGGAAGTGAAGTAACCGCGGTAATCTTTTGTTACGCTTCGGCAGCGATTAACGCCAAAAAACGGATGTCCTTACGGCATCCGTTTTTTTATGGCTCAACAGCAGAGGCGGTTAAATATCTTTCTTTTCGACGCTCTGCTGCGCCGTAGGAGTTTCAGCCGTACTCTGTGCAGGAGGGGTGTCGTCGCCCACCGCTTTTTTGAAGCCTTTCAGCGCCGCGCCGAGATCCGCGCCCAGAGTACGCAGTTTGCTGGTACCGAACAGCAATACGATCAACACCGCAATTACCAGCAGCTTGGTAATACTGATACCTTCCATATTCACCTTCTTTATTCATTTATGGCTGCAGGATGCAGCGCGGGAACAAACTTTGTCTGTCGATATTTAGCTACTTTCTCTCGGCTATAACAACAACCAGATGTAACAAGGTGAGATCTACCAGAGATGTTCTATGCTTAGATTATAGGGCATATTTTTTCCACTTGGCTTTTTTCCAGCGCTGGCTCGGCTGCTCAGTTCATCACAGGGAAACATTGGATGCCTACAGCTCCATCGGCTATTAACACTCGGCGTACAGGTCTCAACTTCGCCAGGCGACTCTATCTGCCTCGTATTGTCGGCCTGGGGATTGGTTTCTTTTGCGTACTTACGGCGCTCTATCCTGAGCACCAACCGATTGGCGTGTGGACCTTACTGGCCGTTAACGGCTTTCTCTGGCCACACGTCGCTTATCAGTGGTCTATCCGCAGCGAAACCCCCTACGCTACAGAGATCCGCAACCTGCTCATTGATGCGCTGCTTGGTGGGATGTGGGTGGGAGTCATGGGTTTCAATGCGCTACCTGCCGTGGTGATCTTGTCAATGATGGGGATGAACAATATTGCGTCCGGCGGGCCGTCCCTGTATTTCAAAGGGCTGATGGCGCAAATTATCGGAGCGCTGGTAACCAGTGCGATACTGGGCTTCCCCTTTACGCCACAATCCACACCACTGCAGGTTTATCTGTGTCTGCCGATGATCTTCATCTATCCAGTATTCCTTGGCTACGTGACCTATCAAACTGCCAAACGGCTGGCAGAAAAGCAGCAGGAGTTATTGCGTATCAGCATGCGCGATGGCTTGACCGGCGTATATAACCGCCGCCATTGGGAACACCTGCTGCACCGTGAGTTTGATAGCTGCCGACGATATAACCACACGGCTACGCTGATCCTGATTGATATTGACCATTTCAAAGCCATCAACGACACCTTTGGCCATGGGCTGGGGGATGAGGCGCTGATCGTTCTAGCGGAAGAGTTGGTGCTGGGGTTACGGACGGTGGACATCGTTGGCCGCTACGGCGGTGATGAATTTGGCGCGGTGTTGCCTAATACCAGCGCCGAACAGGCCAGCCTGGCATTCCATCGTATTCAGGAGCTTCTGAACGAGGTGGTCTTCCGTGAAGCCCCTGGGTTAAAGCTGAATATCAGCGCCGGGGTGGCTGATTACCAGCCCGAAATGGCTGGCTACCAGGAGTGGTTGAAAGCTGCCGATATTGCGCTGTATCGGGCGAAAAATAATGGTCGTAACCGGCAGGAACTTGCCGTACACCAATGCTAATCCACTAGTTTATTAAGCTAATAACTTGATTGATAGATAAGTTGATAACGTAATCAGGTATTCGTCTGTTCCCCTCACCCTAGCCCTCTCCCACAGGGAGGGGACCGTACGTGCCACAGATTAGCTCCTGCGCCAGAACATAACACTGGACTGGCTCCCTCTCCTTTTTGGGGAGAGGGTTGGGGTGAGGGGGAGCTGCGATTGCAGAATTGTTAGCAATACCCATCCAGCTAGCAAAACCACAGCAACAAGGTGTAAAATCTGCCCCGCGCGATGGCTTTGTGCCAACAAACGGAGATGACATTCCTCCACAACCGCCTTTCACAGGCTGATGATGTCTACCTAACCTCTCAGAGAGGCGCGTAGGCCGTGCCTGAACCTTTCTGAACATCTTCCATCTTTAGGATAGGGTTATATCACCATGTGGAGTTCTTTACTGGCTGTGTTTATTGGCGGTGGTTTGGGTAGCGTGTTGCGCTGGGCAGTGAGCCTTAAGCTCAACCCTCTACATCCGCATATTCCATTGGGCACTTTGACCGTAAACCTGGTGGGGGGGTTTATCATCGGGCTGGCTCTAGCGCTGTTTATCCGCATGACACACATTGATCCGGTTTGGAAGCTGCTAATCACTACCGGCTTTTGCGGCGGGCTGACCACCTTCTCTACCTTCTCGCTCGAAGTGGTTTATCTGTTGCAGGACGGGCGCGTTGTCTGGGCCATCGCCAATATGCTGCTCAACCTGGCGGGTTCGTTGGCAATGACGCTGTTGGCCTTTATGCTGGTCAGGGCGTTCTACGGCCACTAAAATCACTGGGCTTAATGTTTTCTTAATCTGCCATACGGATAATCCTCATTCAGTAGCTTGCCCTGAGTGAGGAATACGATGTTTAACCTGCCAAAAACCACCACCGAATGGGTTGTAACCTTAGCGTGCCTGCTGATCGTACTGGCCTTCATCAAGGTTTATCTGTTTCCCTGATCCGTGCCTGGCCTGAAAAATTCCAATAAAAAACCCGCTCATAGAGCGGGTTTTAACAAATTTGGCTACTGTAGCTTAGATAGCGATAACGTTAGCAGCAGATGGCCCTTTGGCACCGTTCGTGATTTCAAATTCTACAC
>NZ_JBKJYW010000321.1:0-2721 GCF_046715635.1 Serratia sp. (in: enterobacteria) | reverse complement strand
ATCAAGCGCTGGTCGCCGGTGTGGATCATTCCCATTGTCACGGCGTTGATCGGTGCGTGGATCCTGTTTTATCACTTCAGCCATCAAGGGCCGCAAGTGACGTTGGTCACGACCTCCGCCGAAGGGTTGGAGGCAGGAAAAACCAAGATCAAAAGCCGTAGTGTAGATGTCGGTACGGTGGAAAGCGTCACCCTAAGCAATGACTTGAGTAAAGTCCTGGTGCAGGCTCGCCTGAATGCTGGTATGGAAAAGCTGCTGCGTGACGATTCGGCCTTCTGGGTGGTGAAACCGCAGATTGGTCGTGAAGGCGTCTCCGGGCTGGGAACCTTATTCTCCGGTGCCTATATTGAATTGCAACCGGGCAACAAGGGCAAGGTAGGGAAAGAGGATTATCAACTGCTGGATGCTCCGCCGCTGGCGTCTCCTGATGCCAAAGGATTACGCGTCATACTGGACAGTGACAAGTCCGGTCAGTTGAACGCTGGCGATCCGGTATTGTTCCGTGGCTACCGCGTCGGTTCGGTGGAAACCAGCTATTTCGATCCCAAGCTGCGCGCCATGCGTTATCAGCTGTTTATTACCGCGCCTTACGATCAGTTGATCACTACCAACGTCCGGTTCTGGAAAGACAGCGGCGTAGCCTTTGATATGTCCGCACAGGGGATGCGTGTGGAAATGGGATCCTTGGCGACCCTGTTTAGCGGTGGCGTGAGCTTTGACGTGCCAGAAGGTTGGGAACGTGGCCCAGCGGTGAAAGAAAAGGCCGAATTTGCCCTGTTCGATAACCAGCGCAATATTCAGGATTCGCTGTATACCGAGCATGTCGATTATCTGGTGTTCTTCTCCGAATCGATCCGTGGCTTGCAGCCGGGGGCGCCAGTCGAGTTCCGTGGTATTCGCCTGGGTACCGTGGGGCAAGTGCCGTTCTACAAAGAAGGCATGCGCCAGCAACTGGATAATGACTATCGCATACCGGTGCTGATCCGTATTGAGCCAGAGCGCTTTAACCAAGAGGTAGGGAAGGGTTTCGATGTAGTACAGCATTTGAAAGAGGCAGAAGCACGGGGCATACGCGCCTCGCTGAAGTCCGCTAACCTGCTGACCGGCGCGTTATATATCGATCTGGACTTCTATCCAAATGAGAAGCCGTGGAAGGGGCCGCGTGAGCTGTTCGGTTATCCGCTGTTGCCAACTACCGGCAGTGGCCTGGCGCAGATCCAGCAGAAGCTGGTACAGACGCTGGATAAGATCAATTCGATGCCGATCAATCCAATGATCAACGAAGCGACCAAAACGCTGGCCGCAAGCCAGCAGGCCATGAAAGAAACGCAGAAAACCCTGCAGTCACTCAATGACATCATCAGCAGTAAAGAGATGAAGGCATTGCCGGAAGATATGCAGAAAACCCTGCAAGAACTCAATCGCAGCATGAAAGGGTTCCAGCCAGGTTCACCGGCCTACAACAAAATGGTTGGCGATATGCAACGTCTCGATCAGGTGCTGCGTGAGCTGCAACCGGTGCTGCGCACTCTGAACGATAAGAGCAACGCCCTGGTATTTGAAGCCGCGGGCAGTGACGACCCTCAGCCGAAGAAGGCCAAAAAATGAAGAAATGGATCCCGGTAGTCCTGGCGCTGTTGCTGAGTGCCTGTAGCAGTACGCCAAGCAAGACCTATTATCAACTGCCAGCGTTGGGGACGCCGACTCAGGTGAGTGGAACCCCGGCATCCCGCCAGCTGTGGCTGGAGCACGTCAGCGTGGCGGACTTCCTGGCGCAAAGTGGGGTGGTGTACCAGACCAACGATGTGCAGTTTGTGATTGGGCAAAATAACCTGTGGGCCAGCCCGTTGGATCAGCAACTGCAGCAGACGCTGGTGACCAACCTGGGCAGCGCTTTGCCGGGTTGGGTGGTGTCATCACAGCCGATGAGCAGCGATCAGGATGTGCTTAACGTCACCATCAGCGGCTTCCATGGCCGCTACGATGGTAAAGCGATCGTTCGTGGTGAGTGGGTGCTGAGCCATCAGGGCAGCTTGATCAAGCGGCCATTCAACCTGGAATTGAAACAGGGTGAAGATGGCTATGACGCCTTGATCCGTACCTTGGCTCAAGGCTGGTTGCAGGAAGCGCAGGAGATTGCCGCACAGGCGGCGCGTCTTTAATCATAGTTGATAATAATACGGTCTAAAGCCATCCCGGTGAGGCAAACCAAAAACCTCTCCGGGATTTTTTTCGCTTACTATCATGTAATTATAACCCAATCAGTAATATCAGCCACTTAGCTTATGCGCCGTGCATAGCTCACAAATATGACAACGGTATGAAATTTGAACATTGATCTTCTCGTCATTTAGGGCTATTCCTTAAAGGTGGCTGTATTTCATGCGGCCATTGTTTTCTTTCCACAAAGTAACAACGAGGGAAACGAGGCATGAAGAGACAGAAAAGAGATCGTCTGGAACGGGCTGAATCACGCGGTTACCAAGCAGGTATTGCAGGGCGTTCAAGGGAAAATTGTCCCTATCAATCTTTAGACGCCCGGGCTAACTGGCTGGGAGGTTGGCGTCAGGCCATGGAGGACAGGGCTGTGACCGCTTAAGCGGCTCTCTGTCAAGAATAAGGAACGACCTCCGCCAAGGCGGAGGTTTTCGTTTTTAGCGTAAAATTAATCCTGCCAGCGTTTCAGCAGAATACTCGCATTCACCCCGCCAAAACCAAACC
>NZ_JBKJYW010000320.1:0-9834 GCF_046715635.1 Serratia sp. (in: enterobacteria) | reverse complement strand
CGTGCGGGGGAGAGGGGGCTGTCCGGCGACGTTGATGAGTCCGTGCCGCTTCGGTAAGTGGTGAGTAAGAGAGGAAAGATGAAGCATTACACGGAGAAATCAGCGGACTCGATCGGTTCCCTCTCCCCGTGGGAGAGGGTTAGGGTGAGGGAACTATGCCTTTGCCTGTTTCAGCCACTGAACGATAAACCCAGCGATCGTTTCTGGCTGATTGATATCTAGCAACGGCGCAACACCTTCTATCTTCTTGTCACTGGCCACGGCAATAACATATTGATCCAACATGTTCGCAAGCGGCTTGCCGACCGCCTCGCGATAGAGAACAATTTTGCTGATCTGCTCATGTTTGAACCCTTCCACCAGGATCAAATCCACCTTGCTGCGATCGAATCTGCTGGCCAGATACTGGAGATCTAAAGGCTGTTGCTCCGGTGTTTCACTCATTAATGCCCAGCGCCGATCGCTGGCAACCAGCGTTTGGTCTGCACCGGCCTTGCGCAGTTCATAGCTGTCCTTACCTGGCGTATCTACCTCCATATCATGATGGGTATGTTTGATCAGGCCAACTCGTACCTGCTGATTTTTTAATAGCGGGATCAATTGCTTAAGTAGCGTAGTTTTGCCCGTACCGCTATAGGCGGCGATAGCCAGCATGGGTGGCAATAAACCCGTCATTGATCACCCCCCTTGTCCTGTTGCCACTGGTGGCAATCCTCAGGCGTATTCAAATTGCGGAAGGCCTCTTGCTGCCCACTGAGCACTACCTGCTGTGCATCGATAGCCGCCATGAACAGCATCAATTTGCGTTCCCCTCGGGCTAGATATTGGGTGAGTTCCTCTGCCATACTGGTATGCAGTAAAGCGAAGGTAGGATGATCACGCTCACCATCATTAGCATAGGCAGCCAGGGCATTGCCTTTATGCTGCCAGAGGTGTTCTACCAGATTGAGAGGAAAATCGGGTACGTCGCAAGGGGCGCAGACAATCCATGGTGTGTGGGCATAAGTGAGGCCAGCCAATATACCGGCTAAAGGGCCAGGGTAATCCGTTGTCAGATCGCCGACGACCTCTAAACCGCTTTGCTGATAACACTGTTTATTACGGTTAGCACTGATGATCACCTGGCCCACCTGGGGTGTTAATCGGCCCAGTACGTGCTGGTACAGGGGTTTATCCCCCACTTGCACCAATCCCTTATCTTTCCCCCCCATGCGGGTAGAGCGCCCACCGGCCAGAATAACGCCGGTTATATTTGCATGCATAGTCATCATCCAACCCCTCTCCAATGCCCTGATTGTAGCGCCAAACCTGCCCGGACATCATGATTTACCTTTATTGACACGCTGGTTCTTTCACTACGTAGTCAAGCCTGTTACTTTGTGGGTTTATCACTTCACTGGATGATATTTTTGATATGAAAACGCATCGCGTAAACGAGCTGATTGAGCTTTTGCACCCGGCCTGGCAGCAGGATCCCGATCTCAACCTGATTCAGTTTTTGCAAAAGCTGGCGCAGGAAGCGGGTTTTCAGGGTGAGTTAGGCGATCTGAGCGATGACATTTTGATCTATCACCTGAAAATGCGCGGCAGTGCGGGCACAGAACAGATCCCAGGCTTGAAGAAAGACTACGAAGACGACTTTAAAACGGCGTTGCTGCGTGCCCGTGGCGTGATAAAAGATTAGCATTCATGCGGTGCGGTCATCAGTAGCGGTGATTAGTGCTACTCTTTCTTATTCTTGGCACGCTGTTGTCATCTGGCGAACTGAACGGTTGTTATGAACAACTCTGCATTTAATTTTGAAACCCTTTCTCCCGATCTGATTATGGATGCGCTGGAAGGGATAGGTTTGCGTGTTGATTCTGGGCTGACGGCGCTCAACAGCTATGAAAACCGCGTTTACCAGTTTATGGATGAGGATCGTCAGCGTTACGTGGTGAAATTTTATCGCCCCGAACGCTGGAGTGCAGAGCAAATCGGTGAAGAACACCGGTTCGCGCTGGATTTGTCGCACAACGAAATTCCGGCGGTCGCGCCACTGGTATTACAGGGAAATACGCTGCACACCCATGCAGGCTTTTTCTTTACCGTATTTCCGAGCGTCGGTGGCCGCCAGTATGAGATCGATAATCTGGAACAGCTGGAGTGGGTCGGGCGTTTTCTTGGCCGTATCCACCAGGTGGGTAGCGAAAGCCTGTTTACCGAGCGGCCGACCATTGGCATTGAAGAGTATCTCACGGAGCCAAGGCAGGTTCTGGCCAGCTGTGATTTAGTCCCCAAGGCCCAGCGCGAGACTTTCCTGCGGGCAACGGATACGCTGATTGACGCTATCAAACCGCACTGGCAGCTGGATTGGCAGCCGCTGCGTTTGCATGGCGATTGTCACCCAGGCAATATCTTGTGGCGTGATGGGCCGTTGTTCGTCGATCTTGACGATGCGCGCAACGGGCCGGCAATACAGGATTTGTGGATGTTGTTACATGGCGAACGTCGCGATCGGCTGATGCAGCTGGATATCCTGCTGGAGGCCTATGGCGAATTTGCTGAATTTGATCAGCGTGAGCTGGCGTTGATCGAACCCTTGCGAGCCATGCGCATGGTGTATTACCTGGCATGGGTAGCACGCCGTTGGCAGGATCCCGCATTTCCAAAAAGTTTCCCGTGGATGGCGGAGTCTGATTTCTGGTTATCTCAGACTGCGGCATTTACTGAACAGGTTAAGCTGTTGCAGGAACCTCCTCTGCAGCTAATGCCAATGTATTGAAGCGTAAACATAATGGAGAGTTTAGTGTTATGAAAAAAATTTGGTTGGCACTCGTTGGTATGGTGATGGCATTTAGTGCCTCCGCTGCGCAATTCAGTGACGGTACGCAATACATCACTTTGGATAAGCCGGTAACTGGCGAGCCACAGGTGCTGGAGTTCTTCTCTTTCTACTGCCCACATTGCTATCAGTTTGAAGAGACTTTCCATATCTCTGATGCGGTCAAAAAAGCGCTGCCTGAAGGCACCAAGATGACCAAGTACCATGTGGAATTCCTGGGTCCATTGGGTAAGCAATTAACTCAGGCCTGGGCAGTTGCCATGGCTCTGGGTGTAGAAGACAAAATCACTCAGCCAATGTTTGAAGCGATTCAGAAAACTCAAACCGTGCAAACACCTGACGATATCCGCAAGGTATTCGTCAATGCTGGCGTAGCAGGTGAAGACTATGACGCGGCTTTAAACAGCTTCGTGGTGAAATCTCTGGTGGCTCAGCAAGAGAAAGCGGCAGAAGATTTGCAACTGCGTGGCGTGCCAGCGGTATTTGTTAATGGCAAATACATGGTGAAAAACGATGGCTTGGATACCAGCAACATGGACGTTTACGTCAAGCAATTTGCTGATGTCGTTAAGTTCCTGAGCGAACAAAAGTAACCAGTAGTAACAAATCAACGCCGGTTAATCCGGCGTTTTTTTTAATTTATTCACGCTTGAGCCTGTCAAGCAAACCATCTTTTTCCTGCCACAACGTATTCAGCCAAATCTGGAATTTACGTTTAAACAGTTTGTCATTGAAGTCATCCCCGTGCAGAGACTCATCAATCGGCAGGCATTCAATCCTGACGACAATCCGTTGTAAACGGCCATACAACATATCCATAAAGGGATGCTCACGGTTATCCGGATAGCACAAGGTGACATTCAGGATCTTATCAAATTGCTGGCCAAGTGCGCTAAGCGTAAAGGCGATTCCGGCAGCTTTGGGGATAACAATTTTGGCATGGGTTTAGCGCTGAGGATTGGGGAACCCGTCGTCTTTCAAGCAGCAGCTTGAAACTCATAGGGTATAGATAAGCTGGTAAGTATCGACAAAAAATATTTTAACAGAATCCCGGCCAAGTACACGCGGCTAATAGTCAGCGATTTTAACCGGGTAGAAATAGCCTGTTGTTTGCCGTTGGCGTGCAGATTTTCAATCTTGTGCTATGGTCATTGAGGTGCCTAAATTGATTAAACGTGCGATTAAACTTCGGCCCCAGTTATATCCACAAATTAATAGAAACACGACAAATAGCAAAACCGCCAACACCAACTTTCAACAGTGTGATTTTTATAGGAATTTTATTTTCCATTATAACGATATTATCTTCGTTATAATTTAGACTCTAAACTATGCACAAAGTTATCCACAGGCAGGATCTTGTGGATCGCCTCGCACAATCTCATCTAATTTGACCCTATTGCACGCTAAGATTCGTCACCAGCGGCTAGCTATGGCATGCTTACCCCAGTCCTTTTCACGAAAAAGAAACGTTATGGCCCAGATTGCAGAAAACCCATTAATCCTGGTGGATGGTTCCTCTTACCTTTACCGCGCCTACCACGCCTTCCCACCGCTGACAAACTCGGTCGGTGAGCCGACGGGAGCGATGTACGGTGTGCTGAACATGCTGCGCAGCCTGCTGCTGCAGTATACCCCCAGCCATGTGGCGGTGGTGTTTGATGCTAAAGGAAAGACCTTCCGTGACGAGCTGTTTGCCGAATATAAATCACATCGGCCACCGATGCCGGACGATTTGCGAGCGCAGATCGAACCGCTGCATCAGATGGTTAAAGCCATGGGGTTACCGTTGCTGGTCACTCCTGGCGTAGAGGCTGATGACGTGATCGGTACCCTGGCGCTAGAGGCAGAAAAAGCGGGCCATGCCGTTTTGATCAGCACCGGCGATAAAGACATGGCTCAATTGGTGACGCCGAATGTCACCCTGATCAATACCATGAACAACACCATCCTCGGCCCGCAGGAGGTCTGTGATAAATACGGTATTCCTCCTGAACTGATCATCGATTTCCTGGCGCTGATGGGGGATTCGTCAGATAACATCCCTGGCGTACCTGGGGTGGGCGAGAAAACGGCCCAGGCGTTGCTGCAAGGGTTAGGGGGCCTGGATCAGCTCTATGCCCATCTGGATAGCATTGCCACGCTGAGTTTCCGCGGTGCCAAGACCATGGCAGCCAAGCTGGAGCAGAATAAAGAGGTGGCCTACCTCTCTTACAAACTGGCGACGATCAAAACCGATGTTGAACTGGATCTGAAATGCAGTGAGCTGGAAGTGAGCCCGCCAGATGTTGATCAACTGCAGGCGCTGTTTAAGCGCTACGAGTTCAAACGCTGGATGGCCGATGTCGAAGCCGGGACCTGGTTAGAAAACAAAGGGTCAGGCCGTAAGGCCAGCGCGGCAGCCAAGCCAACCGCAACGGCAGAAGCACCAAGAGCCGCCGCAGAGCCTACCCTATCCCAGGAAGGCTACGTCACCATTCTGGATGAGGAAACCTTCGCCGATTGGATACAGCGTCTGAAAAAGGCTGAAGTCTTCGCCTTCGATACCGAAACTGACGGTCTGGATACCCTGACGGCCAACCTGATCGGTCTGTCTTTCGCCATTGAGCCAGGCGTGGCGGCTTACCTGCCGGTTGCACATGATTATCTGGATGCTCCCCCACAGCTGGATCGTAACCACGTGCTGGCCACCCTGAAGCCGCTGCTGGAAGATGAGAAGGCATTGAAGGTGGGGCAGAACCTGAAGTTCGATAAGAGCCTGCTGGCGCGCTATGACATCGATCTGCGCGGTATTGCCTACGACACCATGCTGGAGTCCTATGTACTCGACAGCGTCAGTGGCCGTCACGATATGGATAGCCTGGCCGATCGCTACCTGGGCCATAAAACCATTACCTTCGAAGAGATCGCGGGTAAAGGCAAAAAACAGTTAACCTTCAACCAGATTGCCCTTGAAGAAGCGGGCCCTTATGCGGCAGAAGATGCCGACGTTACGCTACAGCTGCATTTGGCGATGTGGCCGCAGTTGAAAGAGAGTGAAAGCCTGCTGACGGTATTCAATGAGATTGAAATGCCGCTGTTGCCGGTGCTTTCCCATATCGAACGTACCGGGGTGCTGATCGATCCTAACATCCTGGCTGCTCACTCCATTGAGTTGACCAAGCGCCTTGGCGAGCTTGAAGTACAGGCCCATGAACTGGCAGAAGAGCCGTTCAATCTGGCCTCAACCAAGCAGTTGCAGGCCATTTTGTATGAAAAGCAAAAGCTGCCGGTGCTGAAAAAGACCCCTGGCGGTGCTCCTTCTACCAATGAGGAAGTGCTGGCCGAGTTGGCGCTGGATTATCCGCTGCCGAAAGTGATCCTGGAATACCGTGGCCTGGCGAAGCTGAAAACAACCTATACCGACAAACTGCCGTTGATGATCAACCCGGTGAGCGGGCGGGTGCATACTTCTTATCATCAGGCCGTCACCGCTACCGGTCGCCTGTCATCCAGCGATCCAAACCTGCAAAACATCCCGGTACGTAACGATGAAGGGCGTCGTATCCGTCAGGCGTTTATTGCGCCTGAGGGCTACCGTATTGTCGCTGCGGACTACTCGCAGATTGAGCTGCGCATCATGGCTCACTTATCGCAGGACGAAGGCTTGCTCAAGGCGTTTGCTGAAGGTAAGGACATACACCGGGCAACGGCGGCAGAAGTCTTCGGTCTGGCGTTGGAGAAGGTCACCAACGAACAGCGTCGCAGTGCCAAGGCGATAAACTTTGGCCTGATCTACGGCATGAGCGCATTCGGTTTGGCTCGCCAGTTGGGGATACCACGTGGCGAAGCGCAGCGCTATATGGATCTGTACTTCGAGCGCTACCCTGGCGTGCTGGAGTATATGGAACGCACCCGTCAGCAGGCCGCCGAGCAGGGCTACGTCAGCACGTTGGATGGCCGCCGGTTGTATCTGCCGGACGTTCGCTCCAGTAACGGTATGCGTCGCAAGGCGGCCGAGCGAGCGGCGATTAACGCCCCTATGCAGGGCACTGCAGCGGATATCATCAAACGTGCGATGATTGAGGTGGATGCCTGGCTGCAAGGGTCTGAGAAGCCTCTGGTGCGCATGATCATGCAGGTACACGATGAACTGGTGTTTGAAATCCACGAGTCGGCCATCGAAGAGGCCAGCCTGCGCATTCATGAGTTAATGGAAAACAGCATGCAACTGGCGGTTCCGCTGCAGGTGGATATTGGCGTGGGTAAAAACTGGGATGAGGCTCACTGATTACCTTGGTGATGCTTAAGGGCTAGTTTTCTCTAACTGGCGAAAACGTAAGCACTTTTGGTAATTGAGCAACATCTTCCGGCGATTGTTTCGACTAAATTGCCGTTGTTAGTGCCCGGATTGTGTAAGTAAACTACAAAAAATTCTTTTGCAGCGCGAAAAAATGATGTAGAGTTACAGATGTAGGGTACAGAGGTAAGATGTTCTATCTTTCAGACCTTTTACTTCACGTAATCGGATTTGGCTGAATATTTAGCCGCCCCAGTCAGTATTGACTGGGGCGTTTTTTATTGTAAAAACAATGCCAAGTCATCGATTTTTGTTATCCCCGCTAGCTCTTCTCCCGCCGTTTCCCTGGCTGATTTATCTGCATTTATCTCCTCATGACGCCGCATCTGCCATACGTTTTTGTGATGGCTTTTAGTCAAAACTGTAATTAGATAACGAAATGCGGCCTCAGGAGTGGGATAACGGACGTAAAAAAGCCGATGTCTCAGCATCGGCTCAGAGTGCGTGCCCCGACGAAATACCCGCAGCGGTTATTATTCCCCGCCGATATCGTCTTCTGGCAGCACTTCTGGTGGGATCTCGTTAAACCAGGTATTCAACTTCTGGCTAAGTTTATCGACGCCGATCTTTTTCGGTGACGAGAAGGCTTCCACCTGAATGTCGCCCATAAATGGCAGCACGGCCTCACGCACCATATTGAGTTGCGCCTTACGCGCACCAGACGCCAGCTTATCGGCCTTGGTCAGCAGGACCAGCACTGGCGTGCCTACATCGACGGCCCACTGGATCATCTGTTGGTCGAGGTCTTTGAGCGGATGGCGGATATCCATCAACACCACCAGACCTTTCAGGCAGTTACGCATCTGCAGGTATTCACCTAGCGCCCGCTGCCATTTCTTCTTCATCTCTTCCGGTACTTCGGCATAGCCATAGCCTGGCAGGTCGACCAGGCGAATGCCTTCTTCGACCTCGAACAGGTTAATCAGCTGGGTGCGCCCCGGTGTTTTACTGGTACGTGCCAGGCTTTTCTGATTGGTCAGGGTATTCAGTGCGCTGGACTTACCGGCGTTGGAGCGGCCGGCGAACGCAACTTCAATACCTTCATCCCCCGGAAGGTGGCGAATATCGGGCGCACTGGTGACGAAATGGGTCACATGGTAATTGTAGTTCTTGCTGGTCAAAATTTTTCGTCTCCGTGAGGATGGCTATCTGGTGGGCGATTATAACTGCATCAGCGGTAAAAGGGTGTGTTTCTCGGTTTTTAAGCGTTTTAACCACAGAGTCCTTGTGGCAAAAGGTCGCCTACCGTGTGAGACATTGACCATTCGAATTGGGGGTAATGTCGCTTTATTCGAAAGCTGAAAATATTTTATTTTTTATAAAACAATGCATTACGATTTCGATAAGTAAAATGAAGCTGTAAGCTGCCTGTAGGTATCTTGAGCACATCCCATAAAAGCGTAATGTAGGTTGCAAGGCAGGAGGCCAAGGAAACAGGAACATCCAGGAAGGGTGACAAATCTCAGGGAATACACAGGCAGTGTAAATGAGTACCAGGATGATGTCAGATGGAATTGAAACTATTGGTGCCGGAGCGCACGAATAGTGCAGGGATGATAAAGTGACTGCAATCAGGACGCCCGCGGGAAGCGCACTCAGGATGAGTGGAAGCGAACGGATCGTAGCACGGATGATTTTTTCTTTCAGGATGAAAGACGTAGTAGCAGGGAGCGCGGTTATCGCAGATGGAAAGACCGGGATGTTGAGTGTGCGCATGGAGCGCGGAGCAAGAATATCCTTCGACAGAAGGTGCGAAATAGGCGGCAGGTTTTAACCTGCCGCCTTTTTTCTTTGTCTGCTTTCTGCTAGATTCCGCCGCAACCGTATAGCAATTCTATACTGGATCTACATACCTAAGAGTAAAAGCTATGAACCAGCCATCAAAAGCACCTCGCGGCCCACGCAGCAGCGCGGCGACGTCAAAAAGTAAAAAGAAAAGTCGTGTGGAGCTCGATCTGGAAGCACGCGAGCGCAAGCGTTTGAAAAAGCGCCGTGGCCTGGCTTCCGGTTCACGTACCCAGGTTGAGTCTGCCAACCAGAAAAATAAAGCCGGTGCGCAACCTAAAGATCCTCGTCTCGGCAGTAAAGTGCCGGTTGCGCTGGTGGTTGACGCTAAAGTGAAGGCGGCTAAGCCGCAGCCAAAACCGAAGGCAGAAAAACCGCGCCTCACGCCAGAAGAAGAACTGACCAAGCTGGAAAACGATGAGCGTCTGGATGCCCTGCTGGATCGCCTGGACGAAGGTGCCACGCTGAATGCAGAAGATCAGGCTTACGTCGATCAAACCCTGGATCGTATCGATGCGCTGATGGAACAGTTGGGCATCGAACTGGGTGATGAAGACGACGAAGAGCAGGAAGAAAAGCAGGAAGATATTCTGAAACTGCTGAAAGGCGGTAACCCGAAAGACGTATTTTAAGCGGTTATGTGGCTGATCCCGGCAATAGCCCTACTGTTGACGTGTTATCTACTGTGGTTATTCGGTAAACTGTGGCGGCTGTCGAAGCGCAAAACGCGTTTTCGCAGCGCTTCCGCGGCCAGACAGCGTAGACAACTGCCCATTTCCCGGCCCGGTAGGAAAAAATATCGGAAGGAGTGAGCAAGCATGTCAGAACAGACCATTGTCTGGGATTTGGCCCTGATCCAAAAATATAACTATTCAGGCCCGCGTTA
>NZ_JBKJYW010000319.1:0-12351 GCF_046715635.1 Serratia sp. (in: enterobacteria) | reverse complement strand
GAAGTGAAACGCGTGGTAATGGCCGAAGGTGAAGAAGAGCGCGTCCTGCATGCCACCCAAGAGCTGGTATCGCAGGGGCTGGCTTACCCAATCCTGGTGGGCCGCCCAAGCGTGATTGAAATGCGCCTGAAGAAACTCGGCCTGCAGCTGACGCCGGGCAAAGACTTTGAAGTGGTGAATAACGAGTCCGATCCGCGTTTTAATGAATACTGGGGGGAGTATTACCAGATCATGAAGCGCCGTGGCGTTTCCCAGGAGCAGGCTCGCCGTGCGGTGATCGGTAACCCAACGCTGATTGCTGCCATCATGCTGCACCGCGGGGAGGCCGACGCCATGATCTGTGGCACCATCGGCAGCTACCACGAGCATTATGACGTGGTGGAAAAGGTGTTCGGGTTCCGTGAAGGGGTACACGTGGCTGGGGCGATGAACGCCTTACTGCTGCCGAGCGGTAACACCTTCATCGCCGATACCTACGTCAACGATGACCCAACGCCGGAACAGCTGGCGGAAATCACCCTGATGGCGGCAAACACGGTACGGCGTTTCGGGATTGAACCGAAGGTGGCGCTGTTGTCCCACTCCAGCTTTGGTTCTGCCAACTGCCCGTCGGCGAGCAAAATGCGTAAAACGCTGGAGCTTGTCAATCAGATGGCACCGGAGTTAGAGATTGACGGTGAGATGCACGGTGACGCCGCGCTGGTGGAAAGTATTCGCCAAGACTTGATGCCGGACAGCCCGTTGAAAGGAGCAGCCAATATCCTGATCATGCCAAGTATGGAAGCGGCGCGGATCAGCTACAACCTGCTGCGTGTCTCCTCTTCCGAAGGGGTGACGGTAGGGCCGGTATTGATGGGCGTGTCCAAGCCGGTGCATATCCTGACGCCGATCGCTTCGGTGCGCCGTATCGTCAACATGGTGGCGTTGGCGGTAGTAGAAGCACAAACCCAACCGCTGTGATAGCGTGAAAGTGACCCCCTGCGGCTTCGGCCACAGGGGGTTTTTTTATGCGTGACAGCGTTGGGCAATTGCCTGAATGTCGGCGGGTGTGGTTCGGCAACAACCGCCAATCAAGCGGGCACCGGCACGCTGCCAATCGGCCAACTGATTGATCAGATGATGCTGGTGGTTACCACCGTTATGCCAGGTTTTGCTCACCGCGTCGTAGTGTTCACCGGAGTTAGGGTAAACCAGTAACGGTTTATCGCTCAGCGCGGCAAGCTGCTGCAACGCCGGCGTGACGTTTTCCAACGCGATACAATTGACGCCTACTGCCAGCACCTGCGGGTTATCGTTAAGCTCAGCCATGACGACGGCCAGTGGCGTTCCATCGCTTAGATGCTGGCTATCGCGCAGAGTGAAAGAGAACCACCCACCCAGCGCTGGGAATTCCTCTAGCAGCGCCAGTAGGGCCTGTAATTCGGCGAACGAAGGCAGCGTTTCACAGGCCAGCAGATCCACGCCGGCGTTGGCCAGAGCCGTGATACGCGGACGATGGAACGCGATCATCCCTGCTTGCGGCAGATGGTAGTCGCCACGGTATTCAGAGCCGTCCGCCAGATAGGCGCCATAAGGGCCGACTGAACCGGCGACCAGCAAAGGCAATCGCTGCGGGCATTGGGCCAAATAATCGGCGCGAGCCTGCTGTGCCAGGTGGACGCTTTGGGCGATCAGTGCCAACGATTGCGGCTCATCCAGGCCACGGCGTAAAAAACCTTGGGGCGTGGCCTGATAGCTGGCGGTAATGGCGCACTGTGCTCCCGCAGTGAAGTAATCCAGATGCACCTGATAAATCAGCTCCGGGTTTTCAATCAGCACTTTTGCCGACCACAGCGGATCGGTGAGATCGCAACCTCGGGCCTCCAGTTCGGTGGCCATTGCCCCGTCCAAAATCAACGTGCGGTTATCGGCCAGCAAGGCGGCCAGAGGGTTGTTAACCGACATGTTCTTCTCCGGTGTTCAGTAGGTTTTTCTGCCCGGAACGCCGGGTCAGGTAATAGGCCAGATAACAGATCGCCACAAACGGCAGGCCGCAGTACAGCGCCACGCGTTGCTCTGGGTCGAACGCCAGACCGATGCAGGCCAGTAAACACAGCGCAAAGCCGACAATAGGTGTCAGCGGATAGCCTGGGGCACGGTATTTCAGCCCTTCAATCGGTTGACCGCTGCGCAGATAGCGGCGGCGAAAAACGTAGTGGGCGGCACAGATGCTCAGCCAGACGGCAACGACCGCAAAGCCGGAGATGGCAGACAGTGCCACAAACACCGTATCGGGAGCGATCACGCTGGTCAACAGGGCCAGCACGCCGCCGAGCATGCTGAACGTCAATGCATTCATCGGGATCCCGCGCGCATTCACCCGTGAAAAATAGGCAGGCAGGGTACGCTGATTGGCCAGCGACCACAGCATGCGCCCCGAAGCATACAGTCCGGAGTTGGCGGCCGAGAGAATGGCGGTCAGGATCACGAAGTTAAAAATATCGGCGGCATAAGGCACCCCAATGCGCTCAAAGACCAGGACAAACGGGCTTTTCACGATCCCGGCCTGCTCCATAGGGATCAGCGCTGCCAGGATAAATACCGTACCGATAAAGAACACCATCAGGCGGATCACCGTGGTGCGGATGGCCCAAGGCACCACTTTTTCCGGATTTTCGGTTTCGCCCGCCGCAATGCCGATCAGTTCCGTACCGGAGAAGGCGAAATTGACCGCTACCATGGTCATCAGGATCGGTAACGTTCCATTGGGCAGCCAACCCGATGAGGTCAGGTTACTCAGGAAGGGTGCTGGCGTGCCGTCTTTCATTGGGATCAGGCCAAACATGGCTGCACCACCTAGTACGATAAACGCCAGAATGGTGATCACCTTGATCAGCGAGAACCAGAATTCACTTTCGGCAAAGAAGCGGGTGGTAATGACATTGAGCAGAAAAATGGCCAGACAGAAAATCAGGCACCACAACCAGACCGGCGATTGTGGAAACCAATATTGCATACAGAAACCGGCGGCAGTCAGGCTGGAGCCTAGCGCGACGGTCCAGGTCAGCCAGTATAGCCAGGCAACGGTATAGCCGGTTGCCGGGCCAAGATAGCGTGCCGCGTAGACGTGAAATGCGCCGGTTTCCGGCATAGCGACGGCAAGTTCACCCAGGCACAGCATGACCAGATAGACCACCAGAGCGCCAATGATATAGGCCAACAGGGTGCCCAGCGCACCGGTTGTGGAGATGATGTAACCGGTGTTGAAAAACAGACCGGTACCGATCACGCCGCCCAGCGACAGCATCACCAAATGCCGGGCTTTCATGGTGCGTTTGAATTGCCCTTCAGCGGCAGGTTGCATAACACTCTATCCGTATAGACGTCTAAATGGCTATCAGTTATACCCGTTCCCTTACGCGAAATCAACGTAACTCAAAATACGGTAACGAAAAAACGGCTGTCAGCCACCAGGTGCTGCCAATTCCTATATGCAAATGATAATTATTATCTATAATGTCGCCACTTTTGTGTAAGGAAAGACGTCATGAAATTTCTGATAGTGTTTGCAACGCTGGTGCTTACAGCCTGTAGCCAAGGGCCTGTGTCCTCCCCGAAAAGCGACATTACTACGCTAGGCAAGATTGTTGATTTGCGCAGTGGCGAGACATTGACGCCGCAGCAGTTACTGACGCGCCTGGCAGATCAGCCACGGGTGATCGTGGGTGAAAAGCACGACAATCCTTATCACCACCAGATCGAACTGTGGCTGGTAGAGCAATTACCCAAGCTAAGACCGCAGGGCAGCGTGCTGATGGAGATGATCACACCCAGCCAGCAAGGCAAAGTGCATGAAGTAAAGCAGTGGCTGCAAACCGAACCGACGGTACGAGATAGCCGCGTAGCTGAACTGACCGCCTGGCAAGCCAGTTGGAAGTGGTCACTGTATGGCGACGTGGTAATGGCGGCGATGCGTGCACCTTATCCTCTGTTATCCGCCAACCTCGATCGCAGCGAAATCATGGCGTTTTATCAGCGGCCCGAATTCCCCAAAGGCCAGCTCTCCGTGCGGCCAGAAGTCCAGCAGGCGCTCGCCGCCACCATCCGTGATTCCCATGACGGCAAAATTGATGCGGTGCAGCTGCATGCCATGCTTGCCATTCAGCAGCAGCGCGATCGCCGTATGGCCGAAAGTTTACTGGCTGCCCCCACCCCGGCACTGCTGATGGTGGGTGGTTATCACGCCTCCAGAACGGTCGGTGTGCCGTTGCATATCCAGGATCTGCAGCCCGGTGCCAAATTTACGGTGTTGATGCTGGCAGAGCAGGGCGTGGCCATAGATCGGCCTATGGCGGATTACCTTTGGGTCACGCCAACCGCAAAATGATTACGTCAGGATAGCGAAAAGATCTGTCATTAACATTTACAAATGATTATCATTAGCAAATGTGATCTGCAATCATTCGCAATTAGGTAATCTACTATCCCTATGTTTAGTCAGCCTTATGGCCCTCAGGCGGCAACTCTGCCGCAGCCGCGCTGGGGGCGTGGTTTACTGTATGCTCTAGGCGTCCATCTGGCGCTGGTATGGCTGTTTTACTGGCCACAAACCTCGCTGCCGCCGGTGCTGATGCCACCACCGGCGATCATGCTCAGTTGGGCGGCGCAGATCGAAGCGCCAAGCCAGCCTAAGCCGTTGCCGCTGGGGTTGCAGCAACAGGTGGATAGTTCGGCGGCACAACCTGTGCAACAGCAGAGCGAGCCTGAGATGCCCGAACTGGCACGTGCCGAAGCGGCAAAAATTGTGCTGGCCGAGCGCAGTAAAAATGCGCATAAGCAGCAGCGTAAAGCGCCGCCAAAGCCGCCAACTCCGATGGAGAAAGAGCAAGACGCCACGCATTCCGCAGCAGCCAGCACGGCGGCACCCAAGGCGCAAAACCTGGCACAGCGCGTGGCGGCACCGTTAAACAGCGATTCTACCGCGCAGGCACAGGCCAAGCTTTCCTGGGAGAGTCAGGTCAAAGGGATGCTCAACCGGGTGAAGCGCTATCCGGCAGATGCCAAACGGCGTCAGCGTTCGGGGGCACCGGTGGTGAGTTTTGTTGTGGATGCACAGGGGCGAGTGGCCGATGTCGTACTGAAAACGCCCTCCGCTACCGCGTCGTTAGATCGTGAAGCGCTGGCGGTGATATTGCGTGCGCAGCCGTTACCTTCGCCACCGGCGGAGATGCTACGCCAAGGCAAGATTGCCGTGACCATGGCAGTGGATTTTAACCTGGCGCTGTTGTAAGCCAGCCATAAAGTATTTACCCATCAGGCTTTATCTCTTGTTGTGTGCAACAGGAGAGGGGGTTGCTACGCTCAAATTATCGTGAGGGGTTATGACATTACCTGTTCAATCGGCTCGCTGCCGCAGGCCTTTGGTGACTTATCTACTGATTTCCATGGGGTTATTAAGCTTTATCACCAAGGCGGCCGTGCAGCCGCCCCAGGCTGAAATTATTCCGCATAAATTAACCGCCCAGGGCGAAACACGAATCGATAATTATTATTGGCTGCGTGATGATGAGCGCCAGAATAAACAGGTGTTGGCTTATCTGACGGCGGAAAACCGTTATACCGAACAGGTGATGCAGCCACACCAGACGCTGCGCGATCGGTTGTATCACGAGATGCTGGGACGCATGAGCCCGGAAGATCGCTCGGTTCCCTACCAGCTCAATGGCTACCGCTATCAGGAAAGCATTGATGCGGGTAAGGAGTTTGCCGTCTACCAGCGGCAGGCCGTGGCGGATGGCTCCGCCTGGCAGACGTTGCTGGATGCCAATCAGCGTGCCCGGGGCCAAGATTATTACCGCGTAGGGGGAATGGCGGTCAGTGAAGATAACCGCCGCCTGGCCGTAGCGGAGGATACTCAAGGGCGTAGGCAATACCGCATTTCCCTGCGCGATCTGGCCAGCGGTGCTTGGGCCAAAGAAGTGATTGAAAACACCTCCGGCAATATGGTGTGGGCTAACGACGGCAGTAGCTTGTTCTATGTGCGTAATCATCCCCAAACGCTGTCACCCTATCAGGTCTACCGCCACCAGTTTGGCACGCCGATTACCGCTGATAAGCTGGTGTATCAGGAAAACGATGGGGCATTTTACCTGAGCCTGGATCGCTCCTCTTCGCGGGATTACGTGATTGTCACCATCAGCGGGAATACCACTTCCGAAGTACGCCTGATCGACGCCAACCGGCCGCAAAGCCCGGTACAACTGGTTGCCCCGCGTCAGGCTGGGCGCGAATATTACCTCGACCATTATCGCGGTGAGTTTTACCTGCGCTCCAATCATCAAAGCCCGCATTTCGGTTTATACCACACTGCGTCCGTGAGCCAGCCGTGGCGGCCCCTGATCGCTCCACAGGAAAACAGTGAGTTGGAAAGCTTTGCCCTGTTTCGTGACTGGCTGGTGGTGAAAGAGCGCAGCGAAGGTCTGGTGCATCTGCGGCAGATTGCCTGGCAAGGGGGCGAGCAACGCAGCATTCCGTTTGATGATGCCAGCTATATGGCCTGGCTGGGCTACAACCCAGACCCGGAAAGTGACCGCCTGCGCTATGGCTATTCGGCCATGACCACGCCAACCAGCACCTATGAATGGGATCTCAACGGCGGCAAACGCGAGTTGCTGAAACGGCAGGAGGTGAAGGGCGTAGAACCAGGCCTGTATCACAGTGAGCGCTTGTGGATCACCGCCCGCGACGGAGTAAAGGTGCCGGTCTCGCTGGTATACAACAACGCCAAATTCAAACCTGGCAACAGCCCGCTGGTGGTATACGGCTACGGCGCCTATGGCATGAGCATGGATCCTGCATTCAGTGCCAACCGCATTAGCCTGTTGGATCGCGGTTTCGTCTATGCGCTGATCCACGTACGCGGCGGCGGTGAGCTTGGGCAAGACTGGTATCAGCAGGGCAAACTGGCGAACAAGCCAAACACCTTCAACGACTTTATCGATGCCACTCAGGCGCTGATCGATAAGGGGTACGGGCAGCCGGGGCGCGTTTACGCGATGGGAGGCAGTGCCGGAGGCTTGTTGATAGGGGCGGTGATCAATCAGGCTCCCCAACTGTATAACGCGGTGGTGGCTCAGGTACCTTTTGTGGATGTGCTGACGACGATGCTGGATGACAGCATTCCGTTGACCGTCGGTGAATACGAGGAGTGGGGCAACCCCAATCAGCCGCAGCCCTATGCGCTGATCAAGTCCTACAGTCCGTACGATAATGTGCGCGCGCAGCACTACCCGAATCTGTTGGTCACCAGTGGACTTTATGATTCACAGGTACAGTATTGGGAACCCGCCAAATGGGTGGCCAAACTGCGCCAATTCCAGCAGGGGGATGCGCTGTTATTGCTGTCCACGGATATGTCGGCGGGCCACGGGGGGAAATCGGGCCGCTTGAGTCGGTTGGAAAATAGCGCGCTGGAATACAGCTTTATTTTAGCAATGGACGAAAAAACACAAAAATAAGGATCTTGGCCGCGCAGCTTAATGGCTGCGCGGCAGATAATAACCATAATTAATTCCCGCCTACCTGGCGGTATTTTCTGCTGAGCATTGATCACTCACTGATTTTGATAGCAATACTTTAGGGGATATATGAAATTTAAACTGCTTATTGGTGCGGTTGGCACCGGTATGGTTTTGGCTGGCCCGCTGTTGGCCGCAGAAAATAAAGGCCAGGCGGTATTCAGCCCGCTGAACGTTTCGGCGGCGGCTAATAACAGCGAACAGGAGGCATTGGAAAAGCCAGGGGCATTCAGTTCGCGCGACGAAAATAAAAATCTACAGTCGATAGATAATATCCTGCGCAGCATGCCCGGCACCTTTACTCAAATCGATCCCAGCCAGGGGGCGGTCAGCGTCAATATCCGTGGGATGAGCGGTTTTGGCCGGGTAAATACCATGGTTGATGGCATTACCCAGAGCTATTTTGGCACCTCGACCTCTGGCGTGATGTCCCATGGTTCCACCAACAATCAATCCGGCGTGCTGATCGACCCGAATTTTATTGTTGGGGTCGATGTGGCGCGTGGCGAGAACAGCGGTGCATCCGGGGTGAACGCATTGGCGGGCAGCGCCAACTTCCGCACTATCGGCGTGGATGATGTAGTGTTTGCCGATAATCCGTTTGGGGTGCGCACCAAGTTCTCCGTGGGCAGTAACGGTATTGGCCGCAGCGGTATGATCGCCGTTGGGGCCAAAGGGGCGGCGTTCACCGATACCGGCAGTTTGGGCGTGATGGCGGCCATTAGCGGCAGCTCCATCTATTCCAACTTCAACAACGGCGACGGCGTGAGCAGTGAAGATTTTGGTTACGACGAATTTATGAAGCAAAACCCCAAATCGCAGCTGTTCAAGGTGGATATCAAGCCCAACGAATATCACAGCATTGAATTATCCGCCCGTACTTACCAGAATAAATTCTCGCGCCGCGATATCGACAGCAACGATTTTTATCTCAAATATCACTACGCGCCATTTTCTGAGCTGGTGGATCTTAATATGACCGTCAGCCACAGCAAGGGTAATCAGAAGTATGACAGCGATTCACTGTTCACTTTCTTTAATACCCATGCGGAAAACCGCTCCGACGCGCTGGATATCAATAATACCAGCCGCTTTAGCCTGTGGCAGACCGACGTAGCGTTTACCTACGGCGGTAAACTGATGCGCAACCAGTACGACAAGCACGTCGAATCGCAGATAGAGGATCCGCAGACGGCGCATGAGGCGATCGAGAACAACACCTTTGCTCCGTCGGGCGACCAGCGTATCGCCAGCCTGTACACCGGCTTGCAACTCAACCGTGATATCTACCAGCTCGATCTCAATCTCAATTATGCCAACAACAAGCTCACCGGCTTTAAACCGGCCTGTGATTTGCGGGTGGAGTGTTTTCCGCAGGGCAGTGCCAATATCGATCTGAAGGAGCACGGATTTAACCCGTCGGTGATGCTGTCTGCACAGGTCACGCCTTGGCTGCAACCTTTTGCCAGCTACAGTAAATCGATGCGCGCCCCCAACATTCAAGAGGTGTTTTTCTCTAATTCCGGCGGCGCTTCGATGAACCCGTTCCTGAAAGGTGAACGTTCAGAAACCTGGCAGGCGGGCTTCAACCTCAGCGGCAACGATCTGCTGTTCAAGCAGGACACCCTGCGCTTTAAAGCGGTGGTTTACACCAGTAAAATCAAAAACTATATCTTCAGCGAGTCTTACATGGTGTGCCGCAATGGCCGCAAGTGTAGTTTGGGTGAGAACTTGCAGAATGACTGGAGCGATGCGAGCGAAGAGTTCTCGGATAACATGTATATCTACGTCAACTCCCTGACGCCGGTACGTACCCACGGGGTGGAGCTGGAAGCCAACTATGATGCTGGCCGCGGTTTTGCCCGTGCCTCATTCAGCAAACAGCATACTGACCAGCCTACCTCTATCGCCAGTAGCTACTTTGGCGCGGGGGATATCAATGAACTGCCGGACATGTACTTCACGCTGGATAGCGGGTTACGTTTCTTTGACGAAGCGCTGACCGTGGGCAGCATCATCAAATATACCGGCAAGGCTCGCCGCCTTTCTCCTGACTTTGAAATGAGTGAGGAAAACGGGATGTTGATGAAACAGGAGATGCCAAATATTCCCACCGTTATCGATCTGTACAGCATCTATCAGATCAACCGTAATGTTTTGCTGAAATTCAGCGTGCAAAACGTGATGGACAAAAGCTATTCCGACGCGCTTAACAAGCTGAATATGCTGCCGATCCAGGGGGATGAGGCAACCGCGGCCAACACCGCCCGCGGGCGGACTTATCTGTTTGGTGGCGAGGTGCGCTTCTAAGCTGATGGAGGGGGGCCTCCGGTGCTAATTGGCCCGTTTCGCCTGCTGCAGCCACTTGTCCAACTCATTGGCAAACTGCTGGCGATCGCGCTGGTTGAGAGTGTTCGGCCCCCCGGTCTGGATCCCGCTGGATCGCAGGGTATCCATAAAATCACGCATGTTCAGGCGTTCACGAATGGTGTCTGGCGTATAACGCTCACCGCGTGGATTCAGGGCTATAGCACCTTTTTCTATCACTTCGGCGGCCAGCGGGATATCCGCGGTGATCACCAGATCGCCTTTTTCACAGCGGCGCACGATTTCGTTATCCGCCACGTCAAATCCTGCAGCAACCTGCAAGGTGCGGATAAATTTCGAAGGGGGCGTGCGCAAAGGCTGATTAGCCACCAGGGTGACTGGCATTGCCGCGCGGTCTGCGGCACGGAACAGCACTTCTTTGATCACGTTTGGACAGGCGTCGGCATCGACCCAAATCTGCATTATTGTTGCTCCTGTAGCCAGTCACGCACCGGTAGGAAGTCACGATATAGTGCGGCTTCCGGGCTATCGGTTGCGGGCTGGAAGTTATATTCCCAACGCACCAAAGGCGGCATCGACATCAGGATCGATTCGGTGCGGCCCCCGGTTTGCAGGCCGAACAGCGTACCGCGATCCCACACCAGATTAAACTCGACATAGCGGCCCCGGCGATACAGCTGAAACTGGCGTTGGTGGTCGCCCCAAGGCAGTGCTTTACGTCTTTCCACGATCGGCAGATAGGCCTCCAGGAAGCCTTCACCCACCGCCTGGGTAAACGCGAAACAGCTTTCGAAATCCGGGGTATTCAGATCGTCAAAGAACAGGCCGCCAATGCCACGGGCTTCGTTACGGTGTTTGATAAAGAAATAGTCATCGCACCACTGCTTGTATTTCGGGTACACATCGTCGCCGAAGGGGGCACAGAGCCGTTGCGCGGTACGGTGCCAGTGAACGGCATCCTCGGCAAAGCCATAGAAGGGGGTTAGGTCAAAGCCGCCGCCAAACCACCAAACCGGCTCTTCGCCCGGCTTTTCCGCAATAAAGAAGCGCACGTTGGCATGGCTGGTGGGGATATAGGGGCTGAGCGGATGGATCACCAGCGAAACGCCCATCGCCTGGAAGCTGCGCCCGGCCAGTTCGGGACGATGCGCGGTGGCAGAGGCGGGCAGCGTGGCACCGGAAACGTGGGAAAAGTTTACCCCAGCCTGTTCGAACACCACACCGTTGGTCAGCACCCGGCTACGGCCACCGCCGCCTTCTTCACGCGTCCAGCGATCTTCTTTAAAACTGGCTCCGCCATCGGCCTGGGCTAACTGCTCACAAATCTTGTCTTGCAACGCCAGCAGGAAGGATTTCACTGCGGCAATGGTGGGTAAACTCATACGGGATATTCGCAATGGGTAACTGAACAGGGCGGCAAGTATACCTTCTCGCCCCGTATTTTGCAGGTCTAGCGCGGCTTGCGTTGGTGAACGTCGTAATATTGGAAGAAATTGATCACACCGTCGGCGATGGCGCGGGCAATTTTTTCACGAAAGGCGGTGGTGCCTAACAGGCGCTCCTCACCGGGGTTGGTGATAAACGAGGTTTCTACCAGCACCGAAGGAATCGAAGGGGATTTTAATACGGCAAACGCTGCCTGTTCGGTGCTTTCGCTATGCAGGCGGTGAACCGGGCGGATCTGGCCCAGCACGTGGCGGCCCAGGGTCAGGCTGTTGTTGATGGTGTCGGTTTGCACCAGATCGAATAACACCTGCTGTAGATAGTTGTCCTGTTCTTTGTATTTGCCCCCCGCGACGTCATCGGCGGCGTTTTCCTTATTGGAGAGATAGCGCGCCATCGCACTGCTGGCTCCGCGGTTGGAAAGGGCAAACACCGACGCACCGGCGGCATCCGGGCTGGTAAATCCATCGGCATGGATCGAGATAAACAGATCGGCCTGGTGCTGGTGGGCGATCTCCACGCGCTGGAACAGCGGGATAAATTCGTCCTCCTCCCTGGTCAGGCGGGCATCAACGTGCTCGTGCTCATGCAAAAAACGCCGCACGTGGTTGGCAATTTCCAGCACCACGTGTTTTTCCTGTGAGCCTTCATGGCCCACGGCACCGGAATCGATACCGCCGTGGCCGGGATCGATCATCACCACTCTTTTGCTCCCCGTGGCCTTGGGGAGCGGTTTGCTGTGCGGTTTTGGTGGCAGCATATTGGCCTGGGTGGCAGAGGTTTTGCCACCGAGCAGAGCCAGAGCCAGCCCGGAGAGCAGCAGTTGGCGGCGGGTCGATGAAGCGGTGAGGGGGCTGAAATTGAGGTAGGTTTTGCTCTGTTTTTTCATCACGCGCAGGCTCCAACTCGATCAATCTATTTCGCGACGTTATAGCGTATTGATCCCCATTAATCGACTTGATAACTATTGCCATTTATTACCTGGCAAAACGCTGCGGCTTGAAAGACGGCAGGTATCAGTTAA
>NZ_JBKJYW010000318.1:0-14603 GCF_046715635.1 Serratia sp. (in: enterobacteria) | reverse complement strand
GGGGCCAGCTACGGAGGCACTGCTGGCGACCTTCAATAATCACGATCTTTCCTCTCATGCTGGTGGGCTGGGCATCCGCTTGGTGAACGTAGGCTCCATGGCTGGGCCTACCATTAGTTTACCTGCGGCGGTGCTGCGCAGTACGCAGTTGCAGATCCTGGGCAGTGGCACGGGCAACTTCCCGTCGATCCCGCAATTAAAAACCATCGTGGCCGATATTCTTGCACTGGCAGCGGAAGGAAAAATCAGTGTCGATACCCAGGAACATGCCTTTGCCGATATTGCCGAGGTGTGGGATATCAGCAAGAAAAGTGATACCCGCTCCGTTATCCGCATCCGTGACTAAATACAGTTAAGGAACAGAAATGACAAAAGTAGTGTTAGTGACCGGTGCTAGCCGGGGCATAGGCCGTGCGACGGCGTTATTGCTAGCTCAACAGGGTTACTCGGTGGGGGTCAATTATCTGCGCGATAGTGCGGCTGCGGAGCAGGTAGTTGCGCAGATCCGCCAACAGGGTGGCAAGGCGCAGGCACTGCAAGCCGATATCGCTGAAGAAGCAGAAGTGGTGGCGATGTTTGCTGAATTGGAGGCCACGCTGGGGCCAATCGGCGCTCTGGTCAATAACGCAGGTATTCTGTTCCAACAGGCGAGCATTGAGCAACTCACCGCCGAGCGGATCAATAAGGTGCTGACGACCAACGTCACCGGGTATTTTCTCTGCTGCCGCGAAGCGGTAAAACGTATGGCACTACGCCATGGTGGACAGGGCGGAGCGATCGTCAATGTGTCTTCCGCTGCGTCGCGTCTGGGGGCCCCGTGGGAATATATCGACTATGCGGCGTCAAAAGGGGCGGTGGATACGTTGACTACCGGTCTGGCGTTGGAAGTGGCGGCACAGGGGATACGCGTCAACTGTGTAAGGCCAGGTTGTATTTACACTGAGATGCATGCCAGCGGAGGAGAGCCGGGGCGGGTAGATCGGGTGAAGGCGGCGTTGCCAATGCAGCGGGGTGGTCAGCCAGAGGAAGTGGCGCAAGCTGTTGCCTGGCTGCTTTCCGATGCGGCGTCCTACGTCACCGGCACTTTTATCGAAGCCGCTGGCGGACGTTAAGCACGGCAATTGCGGTGTCCCCTCACCCCAACCCTCTCCCACAGGGAGAGGGAGCTGTCCGGAGTGCGTAATTAGCCCGTACAACCTCGGAAAATAGGGAGTAAAAACAAGAAGAGCAAGGTATTACGCCAAGCAATCAACGAGCTCGATCGGTTCCCTCTCCCTTTGGGAGAGGGTTAGGGTGAGGGGCGTGTTCATTATCAAAATAACTGACAGCACTACCCTCATCAATTACTTCAGCCAGCCTTTACGCTGTGCATCCCGCAAATGCAGCTCCAAATAGTGCCACAGCTCAGGATGGATATCGGCAATCATCGTATTACGGTCCAATACCTGCTGCAGGCTGATATCATTCTCGACCCAGCTCTGACCGCCGTTGTGCAGGTTCATCAGCATTGGCATGCAGCGATCCAGCACCAGTGCAACGCGGGCATCGGCACTTTCGCCGGCTTCATACTCCTGCCACAGCGCGGTGAAAACGCCACGTTGAGGTTCCGGCAATATCCCGAACAGCCGTTTTGCCGCGGCCACTTCCTGGTCGTGGATTGCCGCCCGTGCCGCCAGATCGTAAACCATGACGTCGCCGGCATCGATCTCGACGATATCGTGCAGCAGGGCCATCTGGATCACACGCTGAATGTCCACCTCATCGCTGGCATAAGGGGCCAGACTCAAGGCCGCAATGGCAAAGTGCCAGCTGTGCTCGGCCGAGTTTTCCTGACGCTGGGTGCCCATCACCTTGGTACGGCGTTGCACGCTTTTAAGTTTGTCGATTTCCATCAGAAACTGGATGGTTTGAGTCATGGAGCCAAAGTCTAAGGCGGGTACAGCGGATGACATGGTACGAACCTCGAGGTGAATGATGGGGTACCCGCTGTTTTCCAGCCGAACTGATGCCAACTGAAATCCATAGGGTGCAAAGCATATCGATTGTAGCCCAGTGGGCTGAGGATTTCGATGTTAGCGTGGTGTTACAAGCGCTCACAGTTTTATTTTAGCGTACACGTGTACACTGGAATCGTTCTCAGTTAATCTCATTTGCGGTTATTTCGCACAATATGGGTTGTTTTTGAGGGGTTGCGCGTTATGGAAAAAACGGATGAAGTGAAAACCAGGGCCGACCAGTTGCCTGCCACGGCTTATCCATGGGCAGAGGAAATTGCCAACAGCATCAGCCACGGTATCGGTTTGGTGTTTGGGATTGTCGGCTTGGTGCTGCTGTTGGTTCAGGCGGTAAACGATGGCGCAGGGGTAACGGCCATCACCAGTTACAGCCTGTATGGCGGCAGTATGATCCTGCTGTTCCTGGCTTCCACGCTGTACCATGCTATTCCGCATCAAAGGGCCAAGCACTGGCTGAAAAAATTTGACCACTGCGCCATCTACCTGTTGATCGCCGGAACCTATACGCCGTTCCTGCTGGTGGGGCTGGACTCACCGTTGGCGCGAGGGCTGATGGTGGTGATCTGGGGGCTGGCGCTGTTCGGCGTGATTTTCAAACTGGCATTTGCGCACCGTTTTGAGGTGCTGTCGCTGGTGACCTATCTGACCATGGGCTGGCTGTCGCTTATCGTGATCTATCAGTTGGCGATGCGCCTGGATGTTGGTGGGGTCACTTTGCTGGCGGTGGGTGGCGTGGTGTATACGCTAGGCGTGATTTTCTACGCCTCGAAGCGTTTCCGTTTTGGCCATGCGATCTGGCACGGTTTTGTGCTCGGCGGCAGCGTGTGCCACTTTATGGCGATCTACCTTTACGTATAACCCGCCAGCTTGTTGTTGATATATTGCCAAAGCGTTTCTTTTGGGTTAAAAAGAGGCGCTTGTTTCTTTCGGGTATCCAGCAAGCCTTAGCTTTATTTCTGAGCCCGCCAAACTCCTCGCTTTCAAGCCGCAGGGGGTTGGCTGCGCTTGCTGCTGGCTGACCTGCATCTTGAGATCTATGGGGTAGTTTGCACCTCCCGGTGCCTTTAATCATTACCCAGGACTCTTCACTATGATCGTTCGTTTATCCAAAGCCCTGCTGGTTTGCGCTATCGCGCTATTTGCCTCATTGGTGGCCTTTGGCAATATCACCGATTACGATACCAACTTCGCTTTTGTACGCCACGTATTTATGATGGACACGATATTCCCCGATGCCACTATCACCTATCGTTCTATCCAGTCGCCATGGCTACATCAGGTGGGGTATATCGGCATTATTGCGTTGGAAACCCTCACCGCTATTTTGTGTTGGATTGGGGGGATACGCCTGCTGTGTGGCCTGAAATTGCCTGCGGCCAACTTTAACCGGACCAAGACGTTCGCCATCGCGGGGTTGACGTTAGGCTTCCTCACCTGGCAAGTGGCCTTTATGTCGGTTGGTGGCGAGTGGTTTGGCATGTGGATGTCAAAACAGTGGAACGGGGTACCTGATGCCTTCCGCTTCTTTGTCACCATTTTGCTGGTGCTGATTTATCTGGTGCCGCGTGATGGGGAATTGGACGAATAACTCGTCTAGCCGCAGGCGCGATGCCTGCGGCCAAACCGCTTACTTTTCTTCCGCCAGTGAGTAAGGCAGAGGCTTGATGGCTAACTGGCTGCTGGCATCATCGCGTACGCGCAGCACGCTGTCCGCTTCCAGATCGTTATTCATCACCACCTGCACCCACAACGTGCCGTCAGCCAGCTCGATTGCTGCCAGCACGGTGCCGGTACGGCGCCAGTTGTCACCCAGCTTCAACTCCAGATCGTCACCCGCCTGTGGAACCTGGCTGCCTTTACCTTCCAGCCAGTACAGGGCGCGTTTGTTGGCTCCCCGGAACTTGGCACGAGCCACCATTTCCTGCCCGGTGTAGCAGCCTTTGCTGAAGCTGATCCCATCCAGCGCCTGTAGATTGGTCGCCTGGGGGATCAGTTGCGCACTGTTTACTGCATCAATCACCGGATAACCGGCCTCGATATCCAGTGCCAGCCATTGGCGGCTGTCGTTCAGCTCTGCCTGCCCTTCCAGCTTGGAAGCTAGCACAGCGGCGGTTTCTGCCGTGGTGATCAAGGCAAAACGTTCTGCTGGCAGTGCAAAGTGCAGCAAGGTGGTATCGCCGTCTTGCACCACCTGATGTTCTGCATCTGGCAGGGTGGTAAATACCTTAGCCAATGCGGCCCGTGCTTCAGGACCTGCGAGGCCCAGCAGTACCGCATTGCTGTCTGCTGCGATGGTGATCTTGGAGAACACCGCGTATTTCTTTATTTCCGCCAGTTGGCTATCCAACACGCTGCGGCGCTCAAGATAGGCAAAGCCTTCACCGTGGTGGAATAAACGCAGGTTGCTCCACATCTTGCCTTTGGCATCACAATGGCCGCACAGCACATGTTGGTCGGCCGCCAGTTTGTCGATATCGGCCGTGACCTGGCCCTGAAGATATTTTACCGTGTCTGGCCCGCTCAACTGCACCATGGCCCAATCTTCCAGTGAGATCAGCGTCAGTGGCAGATGGGAGGAGGCGGAAGGTTGACGGGGTGGAAAAGGAGTATTGAACGCCATAATCAGTTCCTGCTGCATGTTTAGCATACCTGTTGGGGTTGCTACCATGGTAAAAGAGGCGGCTGGCTTTGCAAACAGTTATTACCAGACAGCGCTTTTTTTGACATTTTACGTTTTGTTGGGTGAACGCCCTTCCCGGCGAGTACGTCAAATTGTTACTCTAGGCGCTTACGGTCAACGAACCCAATTTCACTCAAATCGTTGGCTGACGGAATTAAATTGCGCGCGTGTTGCCATACCAAGTGTCGGTTGCCCAAGAGCATGGCAAGCCATGCCGAAAAGAGGTTAGTCATAACAACATGGATATTAATAATAAAGCACGTATTCACTGGGCCTGCCGCCGCGGCATGCGCGAGTTGGATATCTCGATCATGCCGTTTTTCGAACATGAATACGATACACTGAGTGATGCAGACAAGGCCGTATTCATCCGCTTGCTCGAATGTGACGACCCCGATCTGTTTAACTGGCTGATGAATCATGGCGCTCCGCACGATCAAGATCTGCAGAGAATGGTGTCCCTGATCCAAACGCGAAATAAAGCCCGTGGCCCAGTGGCGATGTGATGTCCGCGTTTCCTGGCGTACCCAGTTAATCTCGTTGCTGACTCATGGCCTGTTGATTTTGCTGATCCTGATCGCCCCGTGGCCGGAAGGCTATGGCCCGATCTGGTTGGTGCTGTTGACGTTGGTGGTGTTTGAGTGCATTCGTAGCCAAAAGCGCATTGCATCCAGGCAGGGAGAACTGCGGTTGCTGGCTGAACGCCGGATTGAGTGGCAGGGTCAGGAATGGCTGATGGTGAACAAGCCCTGGATGCCTGGATTCGGTATTTTACTGTCGCTTCAGCAGGTTAACGGCAAAAAACGCCATCGGCTGTGGTTGGCTTCGGATTCCATATGCAAAGCGGATTGGCGCCAACTGCGTCAGCGGTTGTTGTTTGAACAATCTGCTACCGACGAGGACGCATAATGAAACCGCTGCTTTGGCTGGTAGAAGATGAACCCAGCATTGCGGATACGCTGATTTATACCCTGGAGAGCGAAGGCTTTCAGGTGCGTTGGTTTGAACGTGGCGAGCCTGCTTTGCAGGCTTTGCAACAGGGCTTACCGGCGTTGGTGATCCTCGACGTCGGTCTGCCCGATATCAACGGTTTTGAGCTTTGCCGTCGGCTGCTGGCGCAGGCGGCGGATTTACCGATCCTGTTTCTTACCGCCCGCAGCGGCGAACTCGATCGCCTGATCGGGCTGGAAATCGGTGCCGATGACTATGTAGCCAAACCCTTTTCCCCACGTGAGGTCAGCGCCCGCGTGCGTACTATCCTGCGGCGTCTACACAAACAGCAGCGTTTGCAGCAGCCAGCCCTTTATCATTTTGGTGCCTTTAGCCTGGATGAAGAGGGGGCCACGATCTGCTATCACCAACAGCCGTTGCCGCTGACCCGCTATGAATTCCTGTTGTTGAAAACCCTGCTGCAAGCGCCTGGCCGGGTGTTCTCCCGCCAGCAACTGATGGATATCGTTTGGGCCCAGGCGGAAGAGAGCCTGGATCGTACCGTCGATACCCATATCAAAACGCTGCGTGCCAAACTGCGGGCGATCGATGCCGCAGAACCCCCGATCCATACCCATCGTGGCTTAGGCTACAGCGTGAGCCGCCAGCCATGAGGATTGGCCTGCGCTTGCTGTTGGGCTATTTCCTGATTGTGGCGGTGGCGGGCTATTTCGTGCTGAGTATTTTCGTGCAGGAGGTCAAACCTGGCGTACGGCGAGCTACCGAAGGCACGCTGGTGGATACCGCCAACCTGTTGGCGCAGGTGGCACGGTTGGATATGAGACATGGGGATGCGGCAAAAGGTCAGTTGGCCCAGGCTATCGCTCAGCTTAATCAGCGGCCGATCGGGGCCAATATTGCCGGGATCCGCAAAGATCGTAACGAATATCGCGTTTATCTTACCGATGGGCGTGGCAAGGTGATTTTTGATTCATCAGGCCAGGCGCTGGGGCAAGATTATTCCCGCTGGAACGATGTTTATCTGACATTACGTGGCCAATACGGTGCGCGCAGCACCCGGACGATTGCCGATGATGAGAGCAGTTCGGTGATGTACGTGGCTGCACCAGTGATAGAGCAAGGGCAGATTATCGGCGTGTTGAGCGTTGGCAAACCCAACAGCACGATGGCACCGGTGATCCGCCGCAGCGAGCGGCGTATTTTGCTGGCGGGCGCGGTGTTGCTGGGGATTGCACTGGCGATCGGGCTGGGGTTCGTCTGGTGGATTAACCGTTCGATCAACCGTCTGGTACGCTATGCCGACGGGGTGGCGCACGGCGAAGCGGTGCCGCTGCCGCGCATGGGCAGCGTTGAGCTGACCCAACTGGCGCAAGCGCTGGAGAGCATGCGCATGAAGCTGGAAGGGAAGGCTTATATTGAACAGTATGTGCATACCCTTACTCATGAACTGAAAAGCCCACTGGCGGCGATCCGTGGCGCGGCAGAACTCCTCCAGGAGTCACCGCCTCCGGCGACGGCGAAACGCTTTTTGAGCAACATCGAACAGCAGAGCGCCCGCATTCAGCAATTAGTCGATAAGCTGCTGGTGCAGGCGCAGTTAGAAAGCCGACCCGGTTTGGAACTGGCAGCGGTAGCGCTGGTGCCGTTAGTGCGGCAGATTGTCGCGGGCAAAGAAGCGCAGGCGGCGCAGCGTGGTGTCACGATCAAACTGGGGAAGTTAGCGGAAACCGCACTGACCGGGGATGCTTTTTTACTGGGGCAGGCGCTGAGCAACCTGCTGGATAATGCCCTGGATTTCACACCGGCGGGCGGCTCGGTCAGCATTGATGGCGAGCGGTTAGAGCATCACTACCAGATCACCCTTTGCGATACTGGCAGCGGCATACCCGACTATGCGCTGGATAAGGTGTTTGAACGCTTCTATTCGCTGGCGCGGGAAGATAAACCCAAAAGCAGCGGCCTGGGCCTGAACTTCGTGCAGGAAGTGGCGCGCCTGCATCGTGGCACCATCCGTTTGCAAAACCTGCAACCCACCGGCGCGAAGGCTATCCTCACTTTACCGCTTTGATGGCAATTTATTGCCCGCACTTCACCTTCCCTTCACATAACCACATTCTGATTTCACTTGCCGACTTTATCGTAGCGACATTACTTACAAGGAGTCTGCCACGATGTTTAAATCGGTACTGTTTTGGAAAATAACCACCCTGCTGGGATTAATGATCCTGATGATGATCCCGGTGGGCATGCTCATGGATGTGGTACAGGAGCGCAGCGGCTATCGCCAGAGCGTGGTGGGGCAAGTGAGTGAAAGCACCAGCCGCGCGCAACGTATTCTTGGGCCAGTGATCGTGATCCCGTACACCTTGCGGGAAGAGAAGAAGAACGAAAAAGGCGAAATCAAGATAGAAACCACTCGCTATCAACGCTTTGCATTGCCCGAATCCTTGGTGGTCAATGGCAAGCCCAACGTTGAGATCCGCAAGCTGGGTATCTACCAGACTCAGGTGTATCAGGGGCCGCTGGATTTCCAGGTGAAATTCGCCCAGCCCGACCTGGAAGATTTGCAACATAGCAACATCACCGTCGGACAACCCTTCCTGATGCTGTCATTAAGTGATTCTCGCGGTATCAAGAGCATTTCAGCCCTTAATGGCATTCAACAGCAGGCCAAATTTGAGCCGGGCACTCTGGTTAACGGGCTTTCTCAGGGGATCCATGCACCCTTGGCCTTGGCCTCGTTGCAGAAAGAAGGGCTGACGGCGGATTTCACCCTAAACCTGGCGGGGACCAGCAGCTTGTCATTGGTGCCGGTGGGGCGTAGCTCCGAACTGCTATTGCAAAGCAACTGGCCGCATCCGAACTTCTTGGGCAACTTCCTGCCGGATGAGCGCAAAGTGACCGATAGAGGCTTTTCTGCCCGCTGGCGCAGCACCTGGTTTGCCAATAATATCAATAGCTCCTTCATGTATGACAACGGCATTATGGAAGAGGAAAAGTTGCCGACCTTCACCACCAGCCTGATCGAACCGGTCGATCATTATCAACTGACCGAGCGTGCGGTGAAGTATGCAGTGCTGTTCCTGGGGCTGACGTTTATGGCGTTCTTCCTGTTCGAAACCCTGACCGGGCTGCGGGTGCATCCGATCCAGTATCTGCTGGTGGGCGCGGCGCTGGTGCTGTTCTACCTGATCCTGCTGGCTTTCTCGGAACATCTGGGGTTCGACGTGGCTTACCTGCTGGCAAGCGTGGCCTGTAGTGGACTGATTGCCTTCTACCTCAGCGCCGTGCTGCGTGGGATGCGGCGTGGGATGCTGTTCGCCGCCAGTCTGCTACTGCTGTATGGCATTCTGTATATGCTGTTGCAGTCGGAAGATAACGCGCTGGTATTGGGTTCAGTGCTGCTGTTCGGGGTTTTGGCAGGCATTATGCTGCTGACACGTAAGCTGGACTGGTATCAGGTAGCCGACCCGGCTCGCCTGAAGGGCGACGCTGCCGAACCAGAAACCGCTGAGACACTGGCCAGCAATGGCGAGAGCCGTTTCAGGTTGTGGAAATAAGGCCTTTGTTGGGCGCGATATCGCGCCCAATTCCGTTATAGCAGCGGTTCCATCTCCAGCAGGATCTGTTCACACCACTGTTGCAGACGCTCTTCGCTCAGGTCGTATTGGTTCACCTCATCCAGCGCCAGGCCAACAAAATGTTTACCATCGGCACTAAGCGGTTTGGGGCTGGTAAATTCAAACCCGTCAATCGGCCAGAAACCGATAAACTGCACGCCCTGTGGGGCAAGCTGGTCGTGCAACATCCCCAGTGCATCCAGGAACCATTCGCCATAACCCAACTGATCGCCCATCCCGTACATGGCGACGATCTTGCCTTTCAGGTCTAGTTCAGTCAGTTGCGGCCAGATCGCTTCCCAATCCTCTTGCAGCTCACCAAAATCCCAGGTTGGAATACCCAGGATCAGGATGGAATAGTCTTCCATCAGCTTGGGAGAAACGTCTTTCAGGTTGTGCAGGTCGACCAGGTCTTCACCCAGAATCTCACGGATTTTTTCTGCTGCCATCTCGGTGTAGCAGGTGCTGGAGCCGTAAAACAGACCAATCTTCATAGTAAACCGTTTATAATGCCGTGTGTAGAATTGCAACGAGTATACCTCAAGGCATAATGCCTGTGGCATAAACCCGTCATCTTAACGTAACCAAGAGAGGACCGCGTGCAGCAGCAAGATAGTGCGCTGATTGAGCAATTCCTGGATGCGTTGTGGGTCGAACGCAATCTGGCAGACAATACGCTGGCCTCTTATCGGCTCGATTTACAGGCGTTAGCCGGTTGGCTGGCCCCCAACAACCGTAGCCTGTTGCAGGCTGAAGCGCTGGATCTCCAGGCCTTTCTCGCCGAACGGGTGGAGGGCGGATATAAAGCGACCAGTTCAGCCCGGTTGTTAAGCGCGATGCGCCGTCTGTTCCAGTATCTCAACCGTGAAAAAATGCGGGCGGATGATCCCACCGCATTACTGGCCTCGCCCAAATTACCGCAGCGGTTACCCAAGGATCTGAGCGAAGCGCAGGTGGAGGCCTTGCTACAGGCACCTTGCGTCGATCAACCGTTGGAGCTGCGTGACAAGGCCATGCTCGAAGTGTTGTATGCCACCGGGTTGCGCGTGTCGGAACTGGTGGGGTTGACCATCAGCGATGTCAGCCTGCGCCAGGGCGTGGTGCGGGTGATCGGTAAAGGCAATAAAGAGCGCCTGGTGCCGTTGGGGGAAGAAGCGGTGTACTGGATCGAAAATTATCTGGAACACGGCAGACCCTGGATGCTGAACGGCCAGACGCTGGATGTGCTGTTCCCCAGCAACCGCAGCCAGCAAATGACCCGACAGACGTTCTGGCATCGGATTAAACACTATGCGATCCTAGCCGGTATCGACAGCGAACGGCTGTCTCCGCATGTGCTGCGCCACGCTTTCGCCACCCATTTACTGAACCATGGGGCCGATCTTCGTGTCGTACAGATGTTATTGGGGCATAGCGACCTCTCAACCACACAAATTTACACCCATGTAGCCACTGAAAGATTGAAACAGCTACATCAACAGCATCACCCGCGCGCCTGACGCGCAGGGATCGAAAGGATTGGAAGAATGAAAAAAGGTTTAATGCTGCTCTCCCTGCTGGTGGCTTCGGTTACCGGCGCGGCCCATGCTGACGATGCAGCCATTCAGAAAGCACTCGGTAGCCTGGGCATTAAACAGGCAGACGTGCAACCCTCGCCGGTCGCCGGTTTGAAAACCGTATTGACCGAAGGCGGCACGCTGTATGTCACGGAAGATGGCAAACACGTGTTGCAAGGGCCGCTGTATGACGTCAGCGGCAGTCAGCCAGTCAACGTGACTAACCAGCTGTTGATGACCCGTCTGGAAGCGCTGAAAGATCAGATGATCGTCTACAAAGCGGCGAAAGAGAAACATGTGATCACCGTGTTTACCGATATCACCTGCGGCTATTGCCACAAGCTGCACGAGCAGATGAAAGAGTACAACGATCTGGGGATCACCGTGCGCTATCTGGCGTTCCCACGCCAGGGGCTGGAATCTCAGGCAGAGAAAGATATGCGTTCCATCTGGTGTACCGCAGACCGGGCTAAAGCCTTCGATGCCGCCATTAAGGGTGACGCGGTTTCCCCGGCCACTTGTAAAACCGATATCAGCCAGCATTATGAGTTGGGCGTGCAGTTTGGTATCAACGGTACGCCGGCTATCGTGCTGAAAAACGGCATGGTTATTCCTGGCTACCAAGGGCCGAAAGAGATGGCTGCGATGTTGGATGCGCATGCAGCCTCCGCAGCCACGAAATAAGTCACGGTGAGTATCAAAACTCAATTACGCCGCCGCGAGGCGGCAGATGCCAGCCATTTACCCGCCAACCTGCCACCGCTGTTGCGTCGCTTATACGCGTTGCGCGGTGTTAAGGGGGAGCAGGAGTTGGAGCGTAGCGTCAAGGGCATGTTGCCTTGGCAACAGTTGAGCGGTATTGATGCTGCGGTAGCGATATTGCAGCAGGCGTTGGCCGATGGCCGCCGCATCATGGTGGTCGGCGACTTTGACGCCGATGGCGCCACCAGTACCGCGCTGACGGTGCTGGCCTTGCGTAGCATGGGCTGTAGCTTCATCGAATATCTGGTGCCCAACCGTTTTGAAGATGGCTATGGCCTGAGCCCCGAAGTGGTGGAGCAGGCGGCGGCTCGGGGTGCTGAGCTGATCGTTACGGTCGATAACGGCATTTCCTCACATGCAGGCGTAGACGTCGCGCACGGCTTGGGAATACAGGTACTGGTTACCGATCACCATCTGCCGGGGGATACGCTGCCTGCGGCAGAGGCGATCGTCAATCCGAACCTGCGTGACTGCGATTTTCCTTCCAAATCCCTGGCCGGTGTAGGCGTTGCCTTCTATCTGATGTTGGCTTTACGGGCCAAGCTGCGTGAAAGTGGCTGGTTCGAACAGCGTGCGCTGGCTATGCCTAATCTGGCCGAATTACTGGATCTGGTGGCGTTGGGCACGGTGGCGGACGTGGTGCCGCTGGATGCCAACAACCGTATTCTGGTGTATCAGGGGCTGAACCGCATCCGGGCTGGCAAGTGTCGGCCAGGTATTCGTGCCCTGCTGGAAGTGGCCAACCGCGATGCGCGGCAATTGGCCGCTAGCGATCTCGGCTTTGCCCTTGGGCCACGGCTGAACGCGGCAGGGCGGTTAGACGATATGTCGATCGGCGTAGCCATGCTGTTGAGTGACGATATTGCCCAGGCGCGTATGCTGGCCAACGATCTCGACGCACTCAACCAGACCCGGCGTGAGATTGAGCAGGGGATGCAGGTGGAGGCGCTGGAGCTGTGCGATCAACTGGAACGTACTACCACCGAACTGCCTTACGGGCTGGCGATGTATCACCCAGAGTGGCATCAGGGCGTGGTGGGCATTCTGGCTTCGCGCATCAAAGAGCGTTTCCATCGCCCGGTGATCGCCTTCGCTCCTGCGGGGGATGGCATTCTGAAAGGCTCTGGCCGTTCGGTGGCTGGGTTGCACATGCGTGATGCGCTGGAGCGGCTTGATACCCTGAATCCTGGGCTGATGATGAAGTTCGGCGGCCATGCGATGGCGGCGGGTTTGTCGCTGGAAGAGGCCAAGTTTGACGAGTTCCGCCAGCGTTTTGGCGAACTGGTCGGCGAATGGCTCGATCCTGCCATGCTGGAAGGCGTGATCTGGTCGGACGGCGAACTGATGATGCAAGAACTGACCCTGACCACCGCAGAACTTCTGCGTGAGGGCGGGCCGTGGGGGCAGGCGTTTCCTGAGCCAACCTTTGACGGCAAGTTCCGCATTCTGCAACAGCGGTTGGTGGGCGAGAAACACCTGAAGCTGATGATCGAACCGCTCAGTGGAGGCCCATTGTTGGACGGCATCGCCTTCAACGTCGACACCACGCAGTGGCCGGACAGCAGCATCAAAGAAGTGGAACTGGCGTATAAGCTGGATGTGAACGAGTTCCGTGGCAACCGTAACGTGCAGTTGCTAATTCAACACCTCTGGCCGCGTTAACCGGCTAGCCCCTACCCTAACCCTCTCCCAAAGGGAGAGGGGACTTAACGTGCCACATGTTGATTCCTGCATCCGAACGTTGATCCCCCACAAAAACTGACCAACTCGCTATAAACTGGCCGCTGGATCCGCTAGAATTACCGGTTCCAATGGCATTTCGCCATCGACGACATCAACGTAAGAACGCAAAAAATCATGTTTGAAATTAATCCGGTAAAAAACCGCATTCAGGATCTGTCCGAGCGGACTGCCGTTCTCAGGGGGTATCTTTGACTATGATGCCAAGAAAGAACGCTTAGAAGAAGTTAACGCCGAGCTAGAGCAGCCGGACGTTTGGAATGAACCTGAACGTGCACAGGCACTAGGCAAAGAGCGCTCGGCGCTGGAAGCCATTGTCGAAACCATCGATCAGCTGGAACAGGGCTGTGAAGACGTCACGGGCCTGCTGGAACTGGCGGTTGAGGCGGAAGACGAAGACACCTTTAACGAGACCGTAGTTGAACTCGATCAACTGAGCGCGAAGCTGGAACAACTAGAATTCCGTCGTATGTTCTCCGGTGAATACGACAGCGCGGACTGCTATCTGGATATCCAGGCAGGCTCCGGCGGCACCGAAGCGCAGGACTGGGCCAGCATGCTGCTGCGCATGTACCTGCGTTGGGCGGAATCCAAAGGCTTTAAAACGGAAGTCATTGAAGAGTCCGACGGCGACGTCGCGGGCCTGAAGTCGGCAACCATCAAGATTATCGGCGACTACGCGTTTGGCTGGTTACGTACTGAAACCGGCGTACATCGCCTGGTACGTAAGAGCCCATTCGATTCCGGCGGCCGCCGCCATACCTCCTTCAGTTCCGTATTTATCTATCCGGAAGTGGATGACGATATCGATATCGAAATCAACCCGGCCGATCTGCGCATTGACGTTTACCGCGCCTCCGGTGCCGGTGGTCAGCACGTGAACAAAACCGAGTCGGCGGTGCGTATTACCCACTTGCCAACCAACATTGTGGTGCAGTGCCAGAACGATCGCTCTCAGCATAAGAACAAGGATCAGGCATTCAAACAGCTGCGCGCCAAGCTGTATGAATACGAGATGCAAAAGAAAAATGCTGACAAGCAGATGCTGGAAGACAACAAGTCCGATATCGGCTGGGGCAGCCAAATCCGTTCTTACGTGCTGGATGACTCCCGCATCAAGGATTTGCGCACCAACGTCGAAACACGTAATACGCAGGCCGTACTGGATGGCGACCTGGATAAATTCATTGAGGCAAGTTTGAAAGCCGGGTTATGAGGAACAGAAATGTCTGAGCAACAAGCACAAGGCGCCGAACAGGCGTTGGATCTCAACAACGAG
>NZ_JBKJYW010000317.1:0-112458 GCF_046715635.1 Serratia sp. (in: enterobacteria) | reverse complement strand
GGTACCAGGAAAATAAACTAAGAATAATCAAAGCAATATGTAGTAATGTCGTACCGCCGAGAGGCGGTTTTTTTGTGCCTGCAAAAAGGTGAATGGCTCCTAAATGGCTCCATGGTGGCGACGGTGTTTTTTGGGATGGCAATTTCGGCATGAAAAAAACCGCCGAAGCGGGTTGGTACTAAAATTCTAAGCCCATCTGATCATCACCCAGGTGGCCAGGATGAAAAAGCTCTCTTGGCAGTTCTGCGCCCTCGGTAGGCTTGGCGTCAGTCAGTACCTTTTCAACCTCTTGCAGGGTGGTAAAGCAGGTGCCGCAAAGCATGTTTTGGCACTGGTGATAATTACGCTGGGTTCTCTCTGATAGCCGTAAGCTGGTGCGGGTTCTGGCTACCGCGTTGCACTTAAAACATCTCATCATATCGGCATTCTCCCCGATATTTACTATTACTGTGAGTATATCACCGTTAGGCAATAGAGCACTCTTTCGGTTATTCACCCTGATTATTTTCCTCTGGCATCATATCAACATCGGTTATCTTCACTTCCAATGTGAGCCCGGTAATAAATCCATTCTCATCAATAGTGTGAGTCACTTGGGTGATTATCCAATCGGCATTATCGATCTGCGGTTTAAATCCCATGACCTGTGCGTGCAACTCAGGGAACAGATCGGCGCGCCCCTCGGCCAGCGTAATTGAAAACTCCGCCGCCCCCCGTTGTAGCTGTCGCCATTTTGCTGCAGCTGCACGTCGAGCGGCCCGCTCTGTCTTGAAGGTGGTACGCATCACAAACGTATTACCCTCAGCACCCTCTAAATAGTTTCCTTCCTTGCTGCTTGATGCCGGTTCTTTCTTTTTTGGCGTGGTCTTTTTCTTCCTGGGTTTACGGGTGATCTTGGTGGGGCGTGTCTTGCCGAAGTCCAGATCCAGCCAGTAAGCGGTAACGCCGGTGTAGGCGTCGCGGTCTGCCATACGAAAGGTGTGACGGTCGCCGGATGCGCGGGTGATGGTGATGATTGGCAGCAACTTGCCGCTGGCGGATACTGCTTTACCTGGCCAGATGAATAACAACATACCGTTTTTAATGGTGGCAATGGCGCCCAACATCTCTGCCATGCGGGAAAGAAAGCTGATGTCGCTCTCGTTGGTCTGGTCGGCGTGGTCGATCTCGACGTCGGCCAAGTCCTCACTGACGGCAGCGCGTAAATCGTAACGTGTCGCCAGTGTGGCCACCAACTTACCGACGGTGATGTCCTTCCAGCTCTGCTCCCGCTTGACGTTGAAGGTATCGCGAAAATCGGCGCTGCGGGCGGTGATGATCAATTGATCTGGCGGCCCCTGGTGCTGTATCTCATCAACAACAAAGATCCCCTTGGGTGTCAGCGTCTCGCCGCGCCAGCCGATGGCCAGCGCAATGGCGGTTCCCCTGGTGGGCAGGTTCAGGAGGTGATCGGTATCGTCAAGAGTGAGCTCCAGCGTGTCAGCCTCAAAGCCGCGGTTATCTGATAGAGATAGGCTGATCAAGCGATCATTGACTGCCGTCACTGTCTTGCCATTGATCGCAATGTCGAAGGCTGGTGCCCGGTATTCATCAATGCTGAAATCCATGCTGCTCACTCTGCCGTAACCGTTTGTCGCATCTTCTGATGGTATGACTGGTGAAGTAACCCGGCTGTGATTGTAGGGCGCTTGAGACAATGCTCATTGCGTGTTCTGCGCGCGCGAGGCGGCGATGATGGCGGAGCCTATTAAATTACAGGGGTTATCCTATGAGCGATTTTCATCATGGCGTGACTGTGAATGAAAGCGTTAATTCATCCACGATCATCACTGATGTTGCGTCTGCTGTCATTGGCGTGGTGTGCACGTCAGATGACGCCGATGCCGATGTGTTCCCGCTAAATACGCCGGTACTGCTCACGCGTGTGCGCACCGTTCTCGGCAAGACCGGGACGACGGGCACGCTAAAAACCGTGCTGACCGCCATCTCGCAGCAAGCCAGCCCGCCAACCATTGTCATTCGAGTGGAGGAGGGGACGGACGAAACCGAAACAACCGAGAATGTGATCGGCGGCGTGGGTGCCGACGGTCGTTACACCGGTCTTTTTGCCCTGCTGGTTGCCGAAATGCGAACCGGCATGAAGCCGCGTATTCTTGGCGCGCCTGGTCTGGATTCGCTTCCGGTCGCACAACAACTGGCAACCTTCGCGCAGGAGTTGAAGGCGTTTGCTTACGTCAGTGCCGGTGACAGCGCCACGATTGCAGAAGCTAAAGAGTACCGCGCCAACTTTACTCAGCGCGAGGTAATGATCATTTACCCGGACTGGCTGGCCTATGACACCAAAGCTGGCGTTAACGTTGTTGTCCCGGCCACTGCGTATGCATTGGGGCTACGGGCTCGTATCGATGCGCAGATTGGTTGGCATAAAACGCTATCCAACATCGCCGTTAACAATGTGGTTGGCACGTCTCAGGATATCTATTTCGCGCTGCAAGGGACGGATACCGATGCAGATGCGCTGAATGCCGAGCACATCACCACGCTGATCAAACAAGACGGCTTCCGCTTCTGGGGTAACCGTACGGCGGATAAAGAAACCTTTATCTTTGAGTCGTATACCCGTACCGCTCAGTTGATCGCCGACACGATCGCCGAGGCGCATTTCCCGTATATCGATAAGCCACTTACGCCTAGCCTGGCGCGCGACATTATCGACGGCATTAAGCGCAAGCTTTCCGCCTGGGTCACCGCTGGCCGCTTGTTGGGCGCTGATGTCTGGTATGACACCGACCTCAATACCACTGAGTCGTTAAAGGTCGGCAGGCTCACGATCAAGTACCGCTATACCCCCGTTCCCCCACTCGAACACCTGGTGTTAGAGCAGGAGTTTACGGACGAGTATTTCGCTACCTTTGCCAACGCCGTAAACAGTTAAGGGGATCGTCATGGCACTACCGCGCAAATTGAAGTTGTTTAACTATTACCTCAACGGCAATAGCTATCTCGGCCAGGTTGAGGAGGTCACGCTGCCTAAGTTCACGGTCAAGACCGAGGACTATCAGGGCGGCGGGATGCTGGGATCGGTGGCCGTTGATCTCGGCTTTGAGCCTGGCGCTCTGGATATGGAAGTCACCATGGGCGGCATCATGTTCGAGCTGATGACGCAATACGGCATCCCTAACGCTGATGGTCTGCAATCGCGCTTTGCGGGTTCCTATCAGGCCGAGGACAGCGGCGACGCAATTCCGGTTGAAGTCCAGACGCGTGGCCGCTTCGTTGAGATTGACACCGGTAATGCGAAGCAGGGGGAGAACACGCAGCATAAGTATTCGCTGAAAAATACCTACTGCAAGCTGACGCATAACGGCACCGTGCTGATCGAGCTCGATATCATCAACATGATTTACATCGTCAACGGCGTTGACCGCATGGCGCAGCACCGGGCCAACGTCGGCCTGTAATCGCGTATTACTTACCCGATGCCAGTCTGCGGCAGTGGGCTGGCCTAACTTGCTATATGGAGATATCACATGAGTGAATCGATTACCCTGCAAACACCTATCAAGCGTGGCGAAACACTGATCGCGGTGGTGTCCATCACTGACACCATGAAACAGGCTGGCAGTCTGCGCGGCCTGAAACTTATTGATGTGATGAACAGTGATGTCGACAGCCTGATCACGCTGTTGCCACGCGTCACCGAGCCCGCGCTCACGCCGGTGGAGATTGCCGGAATGGATACCTGGGACTTTGCGCAGATGGCGCTGGGTGTGTCGGCTTTTTTACAGCCTACCTCTGTGGAAAACAAGACCCCGGAGCCCGCGTCGAAATCAAAATAAACAGCGTAGAGGATGCTATCGCCGACATCGCGACTATCTTTCATTGGCCGCCACCCGATCTCTGGTCTATGTCCCTTGTGGAGCTAGCTGAATGGCGAGAACGGGCGGCGCTCCGCAGCGGTAACACAGAAGAAGAGTAACCTATGGCCGACCGCAAACTACAGATACAAGTGGCTTTGGGGGCGGTCAATAACCTGAGTCGCCCTCTTGATGCGGCACAAAAGAGCAGTGCCGCACTCGCCAGCCAGATCAAAAGCACCCGCGCCAGTATCAAGCAACTGTCTAGCTCGGCAGACAGCTTTGACAAGCTCAGCGCCGCCAGTGCAAAGACGACGGCGCGCATTGAGAAAATTCAACGTGCTGCCGATGCAGTCCGATCGCTTGAAAACCCTACCCAGAAACAGATCGCCGCCGTCCAGCGTTGGGATGAGCGCCTGGTAAAACTGCGTGGAACACAGGAAGGGCAGATCCAACGCCTGGTGCGCCTGCGTGGTGAACTGAAACAGCACGGTGTGTTTGTTGATAAGAACAGCAACGCCACTCAGGCGGCCGCTCGCTATACGGAGCAATACAACCGCCAGCTCGCCGAACAAGAAAAACGACTCAAACAAATCGGTGATGCCCGAACCCGCTACGCCGAGGGGAGGGAATTTGCCAGTAACCTGCGTGGGGCTGGCACGTCTGCCTTGATGGTCGGCGCGGCAATGGGTGCGCCAATTGCCCTGATCACCCGACGATACAGCTCACTTGAAGATGCCATGAAAGGCGTGGCAAAGCAGGTTGACGGTCTGCTCACCGACGATGGCCAGCGCACGGCGCGCTATTACGAAGTGCAAAAACTCATTCAGGAAGCTGCGGCAGTCACACCGCTGCCGGGTGGTGGCCTGGATTATGCGGCGCTGATCGAGGGCGGTGGCCGCATGGGGGTAGCCAAGAAGGATGACACCTGGGCGGATCAGCGGCGTGACCTGTTGGCGTTTGCGGATACCGCCGCCAAAGCGTCCAAGGCGTTCGAATTGCCCGCGGGTGAACTGGCGGAAGATCTCGGCAAAATCGCCAACCTTTACCGCATACCGATCAAAGATATTGAATCGCTGGGCGATGCGATCAACTACCTGGATGATAATGCGCAGTCCAAGGGTGCGGATATTATCGACGTACTGAAACGCATGGGGGGCAACGCCGAGCGCATGGGCTATAAGCAGGCGGCCGCTCTCGGTTCGACGTTCCTGTCACTCGGTACTGAGCGGGAGCTTGCCGCCAGCGCCTCCAATGCGATGGTGCGCGAGCTGTCCATCGCCAGCATGCAAAGCGACAAGTTTACTGAGGCGCTGAATGTCCTGGGGATTAACGCCAAAAAACTTGAAGTGTCCATGGCCACGGACGCGATGGGAACTATTCGCACCGTGCTTAATGCGGTCAGCAAGTTGCCAGAAGCCGACCGCCTGAAAGTGCTGACGCAGCTTTTCGGGAAAGAGTTCGGTGATGATGCGGCGAAGCTGGCCAACAATCTGGGGGAGCTTGATCGCCAATTGGCCCTTCTTGAGGGCACCTCTGCACGCGGATCGATGGCACGTGAGGCGAATATCGATAAGGACTCCCTCTCGTCACAGTGGGGGCTGCTAAAGGCTGGGTTGAGCGGGCTTGCAGAAGCCCTTGGCAGCACGTTGCGGCCGCAACTGATGGCACTGATGGCGTGGGCACAGAAGTGGCTGACGTCGGCGCGAGCATGGGTGGCGCAGAACAAAGAGACGGTCGGGACGGTGGTTCGTCTTACTGCGGCGATTGCCGGTCTGTCTGTTGGGTTCGGGGCTCTACTGGTCACGACGGCAACGATAATGAACCCCTTGAAGGCGATCCAACTAGCATTCAGTCTCATTACCGGCGGGGGGGCACCGGGTGCGGTGGGTTTGCTTGCCCATGCATTCACGTTCTTAAAAACATCGATGCTGGGTGCTTTTAATGGTGTCATGATTTTTCTAGGCGGGCTTACCTGGCCGATTGTCGCGATTGGTGCAGCGATTTTCGCGATTGGCGCAGCGCTAATCGCGGTAGGGCTGATCGTTTATAAATATTGGGAACCCATCAAGGCGTGGTTTTCTGGGCTCTGGTCTGGGTTGGCTGAGTCCTCCGTCGGCATCATTCGTGCACTATCACCGTTAACACCAGTTTTTGATGCCATAGGGCGTGCGCTTGGCTGGGTGTGGGAAAAGCTAAAAGGGGTATGGGACTGGTTTACCCGATTAGTAACCCCCGTGAAATCAACACGCGAGGAACTCGATAAAGCGACGGAGTCGGGTAAAAAATTCGGTATGGCGTTAGGGGAGGCCATCTCGATGCTATGGGCGCCGTTCGCGTGGCTGAAGGATCAGATTATTTGGGTGCTGGAAAAACTCAACGCGATCCCTGAGCAGGCTGAGCGCATCCGTATTGCAGCGGCTCGCGCCAATGGCATGAATAACGCGATGCCGAATGGGGAGTACACCCCTAAACCGGCAGTAATGCGTATATGGGATGCGAAGGCAAAAAAATGGACAACGCAGGAATGGAAGCCTAACGCAGCCGTTAAGGCCGGAGGGGATAAACCGACGGAGAATCCACCACCGAACCCACCTCCCAAGCCCCCCGCTATAAAGCCAGCAGGTGCAATCTGGGGTAAGAATCCGGACAGCGGCAAGTCAGGGGCGGGAGTGGGTGTGGCGGGTAAGGAGGCCGAGAAGAGGGATCCCAACAAGCTCGGCGATATCGTCTTTAAGAACGTGGCGCCGCATATTGCCCTTGCATCGCCCTACCTGACCGCTCAGCGTGAGCAGGCGCGGGCGATCAATGGGTTAACCAAGGCGGCAGATGCGCTGCGCAAATCAACGACGGGGCTAGACAAGTTCGGCAGTATCGGGCTTGGCCAGGGGAGTTTTGCCGGGGTGTTTGCTGAACCGCAAAAGCAACAGACCAGCCTGCTTACTCAACTTCGAATGGCGGCAAGTGGCATGCTCCAGCGCGCCCAGGATTGGATTGGTGGCGGTACTCAGTTGGCATTTGCGGGGGCGGGTGCTGTTCTTGCCCCGCAAGCCAATCAGCGCACGCTGTTGGCCCGTTCTGAGCCCGTAGCGATCGAGGGTAATACCTATCACCTGTCGTTTGATTTAAAAGAAGCCGGCCAGCTTGATGAGCGCAAGATCGCGATGCTGGTCAAAGAGCAGATCACCGATATTGAGCGGCAGAAAGCCATGAGAAACCGTTCACAATTGCGTGACCGCGAATAAATCAAAGGGGGGTTATATGTTGCAAATGCCTATGATGATGGCGCTTGGTTTGTTCGTGTTCATGCGTTCAACGGCTCCTTACCAGACGTTGGCGCAGGAGCGTACCTGGCGCCATGCGAAAAATGATCGCGTTGGCCGCTCGCCTAAGTATCAGTATGTCGGGCCTGGAGAGGACAAAATCACTCTGTCTGGCATCCTATACCCGGAGATCACCGGTGGTGATATCTCACTCGGCTTACTGCATACCATGGCGTTTACCGGCTCGGCCTGGCCATTGATCGAGGGCACCGGCGCTATCTATGGGATGTATGTGATCACGTCGATTCAGGAAACGCGCACTGAGTTTTTCAAGGATGGTAAGGCCCGCAAGATTGAGTTTACCCTTAACCTGGAACGCGTCAGCGAGGATTTGCGCGAGGCGTTGGGCGATCTGTCGTTAAGTTTGGATAAGCTGATCTGAGTGGGGTTGTCTGTGCTGGCCAACCTGGCGGTACAGACCGAGTTATCTATACTGCAGGCGACAAAAAGCCAGCTTTCTCGCTGGCTTTATTCTTGTTAAATAACCGTTACCTGACGACGCCCGGGCTTTCTATCATGAGTCGCGCCTGTTGAAACGTGGTTAATGCGCGATCGCTTGTCGCGTTGTGACTGAGGGTTATCTTGTATGCCCTGCCATCTGCTCTGACTTTAAACAGCGGTCCATACATCAGGTTTAATCCTGCCGTACATACATGAGTCACCTGCCCGATATTAACGGTGTCGGCCCAAAATTTCATGGTAATTATTTCACCTGCGGCCATGCCATTTAAACCAATAAAGGGCACCAGATCGTAACAACGCCCATCGGATGCTGAAAAAATCCCGGTGACGGGATCGTAAATGTAGTTTGTTCCTTCTAATGAGTCTTCAAAAATCAAGTCCGTATCTACATTGGGTGCGATATTTTGTGCAACTTTCCGGCGCATCACGGAATAATACTTATCATCAATTCCTCGCGGGATATAGCGACCGGGTTTACCGATCCTGTCCAATGCGGGCTCTTTAATGATGGCCCTTACGGCACCGTCAGCAATAGCGATCACGTTAATTTCAACCAATATCCTGTCTATTGTACTGCTGGGAATAACACCTAGCTCGACATAGGCCAACTGATCGTTTTCTCTCAGGGTGAATGTCCTGCTGTTAGAGGTGATATCCGTTGCACCTGACTTCGCATAGATTGAGAGCCTTATCTGTGCATTAGTCAGTTGCAGAGAGGATGGGCGGAGCCAGAAACAAAAAGGGGTATATATTTTTGTTGGCTTGATGAAATAATTCTGGCTAAGGGTGGCCTTTGCTCCAGCCAGCGTTCCTGCGCCCCCGTTAATATCCAATGTATTGCCACTTTCCCCCGGGCTAAATGTGATGCTGGCATTATTGAATGCAGAGGTGTCGACCGACCATTTATATGGTGCCTGATGCGAATCTGATATTTTATCAAAGCGTGAATTAATCAACAGGTTTTCGCCGCCGCTGTGTTGCAGTGCGGTGGTGATAGGCTTATACCTTGCAACCCATTCTGTTGGCGTAACAACGGCGATCTCTTTGCTTTTGATATAAATCATCAGATCGGCCAGCCAGCCGGGATCGAGGTGAGTATAAAAACATAAATACGTGTTCGTTGATATGGCGTAATCAACCAGTGATTTTGCATGTTCCAGCGTTATTGCTTCGATGCTGACGCGCTTCATATTATAAACGTCATCCGTTAACCGGTTGACGGAGAGCGTGGGTTGCGTCTTGGTGACGCTTCGGGTAAACGCATAATCGTGTTGCACCCTCAGTTCATTGTAGAATTTACTGTCAAAAACGGAGTCTGGGGCAACAAAACCCGCAATGTTGAACCCCATTTGAACCAGCGCGCTCTTGCCTGCCCGGATCAGAGATTCACCATAGGACTGTGGAACATCACTGTTTAGCACTAGCCCGTTGGATGAATGACTTAGCACCTCACCACCGGTGTCCTTAATGAACTGGTGGGCATCTTCCATTCTTACGCGATTGTAGGAACTCCCCATACCATAGACAAACAAGGCCAGTGCGGCTTTGAATTTGTGTGTCACGGCCAGCGGTATCAAGACGTTTTTTGATACATCTGTCCCATCGTCAAAGACGATTGATACCGCCCCTTGCAAGTGTGTCAGCCCAATATTCCTGACTGCGGAAGCCTGGACAGACTCGCCTGCCGTTTTTAATTCACTCAACCCGCCAGCAATGAGGGGGTATTGTGTGTGTGGGTTTTCCTCGGCAACATGTTGATTCATTGCATTGGTGGTAGTATCTGACGCGTATTTTTTTGCGGCTGCACTGGCGTCATCAACATATTTTCGGGTGGCCAATACGATGGCCGGATCGATTTTCACCGTCACGCTGGATGTATTGCTGACAATAATCACCATGCGAACTGTCTGGGTGCGCCCCGAGCCTTCTTGCAACAAGGGTTTATAGGTTTCCGGGCAGTTGGATACCGCAACCAGATCGCCATCCTCGTCATACAGACCGACTTCCTTGATCCACCAACCGCCAATATTCTCAGGGATCACCTGCTCAACAATGATCTGTGCATCGTTAAGTGGGTCAATAGATAACTGATTGATGGGCGCTCTACGACGTTCATTTACCAATGAAGTCTGGTCTGGGGTTGGTGTCGGTAGCGAACCTCCGCCATCGCCGACGGCCATTTCGGTAATATTGAGCTTGATGCCCAGTGCTGCCGCATTGGTTATCTTTGCAACGCCAATATTGGTTAGTAAGGCAAAATATCTAGCGCTCATTGGTCACACTCACTGTATCAATCAAATGGATTGCCGCACCGGCGTAGGTTTCTGGTGAGCCCACTTCCAGTAACTCAGGGAAATAGGGGTAAATTGTCAGCTCATCCCCCAGGTAATTAGCCGCCCCCGCGTAAAGCGGGGCGATTGTTTTCAAACGTATGGCGAGGCCAATCAGATGGCGGCTACGTGGTTTTGCAGAGTCAATCAGGCGCTCTAGTTCGTCATGCATGGCTTCGGTGATGCCTTTGTCCATGACGTCAACGATGGCCCGCCAGGTTCCCGGCTCGTCGTCAGTTTCCCACCATTCCGTTGGGGAAAGCTCAAAGCCCAGCGGCATGATGGCGCGACGCACGGCGCCCATGGTTCCCTTGCGCTGATGCAGCACAAAGGCGGCCTTGACCACGGCGCGCTTGGTAGCCTCTGACCATGAGTCATCCCAACGATCGACAGATCGCGCCCAGGCCAGATAGGGCAACAAGGCAACCGGGCATGTGTCCGGGTTCCAGGTGTCCCGCAAAGGAACGGGGATATCATCAATACCTGCGCATGCTTTCGCGACATTGTGTTCAAAGGGAGAGGCTGAAATAGGAAGTAGGCTATTCATCCGAACCACCAACCGTTATTTGGTAATCAGTGCAGTACGCCGCTTGTGTACGATCAAGCACCACATCCTCCAGCGGGGCGGCTAACTCAACGCGCTGCACCCCTTCGGTATGCAAGGCGGCATAAATTGCCGAGCGGCGAATATCACGCCCCAGACGTCGCTGCTGGCTGATGTATTCCACCAACCGTACCTCTGCGTTTTCCCTGACGAGTGCCGCCTCCGGGCCGGGGAAGAGAAAGAGCATGGCATCGATACGGTAATTCACGATGCTGGCTGATTGGATCAGTAACCGATCGGCAACGGGGCGGATTTCCTCACTGTTCAGAGCCCTGTCAACGATGGAGAGCAGAGCATCGGACGCGGTGCCGTCGCCCTCTCGGGATAGCACCGTGATCGTCACGTTCGCGGGGGAAGGGCTCAAGGCGCTGGCATCTGCTACGCGACCGTCGGCACTCGCGGCATGGAATTCATAAGCCCCGGTTGGCCCAGCCACAGACATCCCCTCAAAAGCGGCAGGGATCCGCATTCGAAAATCACCGTCAGACTCCATGACAGCAGCCACCGGCGGTATGGCTTCCTCATTGCCAGGGGTGATCACCAGCCGTTCCACGTTGTTGTTGGCGCCAAGCTGATCCAGATCGCTGAGTTGTGAATAAGCCACCATGCCCGCCAGTGCGGCCTGATTGACACGCTGGCGCAACAGCAACTCACGGTAGGTACTTTCCTGCAACAGCTTGACCAGTGGCTCAGACTCCAGTTGCAGCGTCCTGGCGATAGCATCCCGCTCGGCCCCTTCGGGGTACAGGGCAAGCAGCCGGTTTTTGTTCAGCTCAAACAACACCTCAAAACTGAGCTCCTCAATCACCAGTGGGGCGGGAAGGCGGGACAGGTCGATCACGCTCATTGACCAGCCTCCAGGGGGATATCAAGGGTGAATGGCTGGTTGTTGCTGCTGATCCTGCCGATTAATCTGGCGGCCAGGTGTGCATCATCCCCGTTTAGGGTGATAGAAGAGAGGGCGATCCGCGGCTCCCATTGCAATACGGCACTGTAAATGGCTGACATCACCTTAAGCTGTGTCGCGGGGTTCTGCGGATTATCCAGCAGGGAAAAAATCAGAGAGCCGTAGGTTCTGCGCTGGATCCGTGAGCCGATTGGCGTACAGACGATGTCGGCAACGGATTGCTTGATGTGAGCCATGTCCGTCATGGCTCGGCCCGTGTGGCCGTTCATGCCGAGATAGGCTGTCATACCGGATCCCCGCTGATATCGTCGCCCGCTTTAACGCCGCTGTGACCATGGCGGTCAACGGTGATGCCATTGGAGGTCATCTTGCCGCCGCCCTGGGTAACCTCACCGTTAACGATGGCATCACTGTTAATGCGTAGCCCGGTGCCGGAGGTTTTGCTGTTAAAGGCGGTATCGGCGTTGAAAACAATGTCTTGCGCATTAAAAGCAATGTCCTGCGCATTGAAAACCATGCTTTTTGAAGAAATACGCAGCGTGCCGTTTGCATCAATGCGCAAATCCACCACGCCCGTTATATCGCCGGTGCTGCTCGCAGGGTCATACCCGAAAGTGGCGCCATCCGGGTAGCGCGTCAGGTTCACTGCGGGGTTATCGCTGGGAGCGGGGGCGCTGTCGCCATACAAGCCAAGGAGCGCAACAGCGGTGGTAAGCTCCCCGCTCGCCGCTAAAACGACGACTTGCTCACCGACCGTTGGCGCCCACCAGGTGACGGCATTACCCGCACGCAGTGCCAGCCAGGGGATCCAGGTGGTGACCAGTTCACCGGTGGCGATACGTACGCGCGGCGGATCCATTTGGACACTGTCAACAGTACCAAAGCGAATGAGGTTAGCCAGGCGGCGCAGGATTTCGGCGATATCGTTCATGAGTTACCGGCAGTGACGAAAAGTATGCCGGTATTGTTGCCCCCTCGCGCGCGGGCAGGCAACGTGGGGGCATTGTAGGGGGGCTGCTACAAGCAGTTACCACCGCTTATCGACAATGAAGTCGAAAACAGCATCTAGCATCAACTCCCGATCCTGCGGGGTGACGCCCAACAGTTCTCGCAGTGGGTAGCGCATGCGCACGCTAGGGTTGACCTGATCCTCAAGGCCAAGCTGATGCACGTTCGCTATCTGTGCGGCCACACCATCAAAACCGACAACGGCAGAATCTCCAGAGGCTCTGGCGCGCAGAAATGAGGCGGTACGCAGGCGGCGGAACATGGGTTGAGGCTTTCTAACGCGCTTTGTGGTGGTAGCTGTTTCAACCGAGATATAACGCTCAATACGGTTGCGCAAGAAAGTACGAATTGCGCCGCGCTTGTTATCCCAGCCGGTGATCCGGTCGTGCCCGCGCTTCCAGTTCTTGAGGTCGCGCAACTCACCAAAGTAGATAAAGCGCAGGCGCTGTTGCGTGACTTCGGTGCGTGGGCTGCGCGCCTGGTACTTGGTGCCATCGGTGTTCTGCTGTTGGGCAATGCGCTTTTGCTGCCCCTTGCGGAGTGTCTGCGCCAACTTCTTGACCATCAGGCGACGGCGTGCCGGTTCGACATTGCGTAACATGTCTTGCAACTCTTTTTCGAGCTGTGCCAGATCGTTGGTATTGCTCATGATTTACCACCTACCTGCTGACTTACCCAGGTGTTAACCATCTCCCCCACGCTGTCTAACGTCCACTCACTGACATCGGCATGGGGGTCGTGAGGGGGTTCAGTGCGGTGCGTGACGATCAGCTCACCGTCTTTCTTGGTGACAATCGCCGCCTCGGTCAGTTGTAGGGTGATCAGCAGGTCAACGGTTCCGTTGCCCAGAATATCGACCTTGAATTTAACCCCTGTCTCCCGCAAGTCTGAGTTGAAATGCAGATCCGGCTGGTGTTTACGGATCCACAACTGCACCGGCAACATGACAGTATCCACATCATGGGGGTAGTCAATCACCAGCAGGTTGGTCTGATAGCGGTATTCGTGCGACAGGGATTTTTGCCCGGTAGAAACAGTCTTTCCCTCTGGAATCCAGATAGTCAGCGAATCGGGGTTCATTCGCAGATAGGTATTGGCGGCGCTGATGGCCTCGCGCAACAGTTGGGGTTTTAGCATGGTGTTCTCCTTCGTCTGCAGCACAGCTATTTTTGGCTATGTCTGCCGGTATGGCCAAGACAGTCATTTTTGACTGTGATCGATGGTGTCCCCGGATGAACGCGCCTTTTCAGCGGCCCGGATGGCGGCCAGGCGGTTGTTGGCCTGCTCAATGGCATCAAGCAACATCGGCAACCATTCAAGCGCCTGCGCGTAACTCAATCGTCTGGCGGTAGTGGCACCAGTATTGGCGTGGTCAGGCTGGATGGGAGGGGTTGGCAGGGCGACGGCACGTAAACGGTGGGTGAAGTAGAACAGCCGGTCACTAACATCACCAGGCAGATACTGCACAGCGCAAGGCTCTTTTTTAATGAGGGTGCGTATTTCGGTACGCACGGTGTCGTTTTTGGCGCTGGCTTGGCGGTTGTCATGCTCGGTAGCCTCGGAAATGGTATTGAAAATGCGTGATGTGGCGGCCTGGGTGCTGATGATGGCACGGGATTTCTTAAGGTCTATATCTAGCGTGCTGACCTGTTTCGCCAAGTTGGCGTTACTTTTACGCAGTAGCTTGGCGTCAACGAACAGCGCGACAATCAACAACAGTCCCGCCACGGTAAGCCAGCGATTCATGATGATGCCCCACTTAAACAGTGGGCCATTTCGATATTTCTGCGGATCTCAAGGCCACGCAGGCGCTTGCCGCCGGAGTAGGAAAAATCGGGGATGCGTTGACACATGGCAGGCCAGTTTTTTACCTGCGCATATTGGTAAATTTGCGTGGGGCGCTTGGCTTTGCTGTTCCAGCGCATCCCGGCACAGCCCAGGTTAAACGCCAAGGACGTCATGGCCTCAAAAGTAGGCTGCGGCATGTCTCGGCCATTAAACCGGCTATTGACGCAACTCTCGGCGGTCTTGATGTCGTCTACCCATCGGCGGGCGATCTCTTCATCACTGTAGCGCTTTTCCGGGTTCACACTTCCAGTGCTCCCCATACCTACGGTTAATACGCCAGCAGGGCAGTGGTAAGGGTCGCGGATGCACCCCTCGGCATTTCCTATCATGGATAGCCCAGCCTCACCGGTTCGGATCTCGCCCAGGAACAAGGCTAGCACCAGTGCAATGATCGCCGTGACCGAGCAGCCTGCCAGTTGTTTTTTACTCACGATATTCTCCTTTGAATGCCTGGCGCTTTTGCTCGTACTCAAATTCGAACATCTTGATACGCCAGGCGTGCTCCGCAGCCCTGCGGGCCTCTTCACGGCGCTTGTAATAGCGGTTGGTCAAGTAGGTGCCCAGACCGGTAAGGATCCCGACCAATACCGCCCATTCATTGAGGGAGAGCCCCCCAAAAACTGCCAACAGCAGTGACCAGAGGTAGGACGCTGCGGAGCTGTACTTTTCCATGAGAGAGGCTCTAAAAGGCATGATGATTAGTCCCAAAGCTGGATCATTTGTGTGTCCGTTGCCTGTTCAACCTGGTTCGGCAATTCAACCGGTGTTCCTGTTGGCAGTATCGGGCCCAGCTCGGCCAGGTGTGGATTGGCGGCTAACACCGCCTCCAGCGCGCCCGCCAGCGCGCCGTAATAGCGATAACAGATGGCATCCAACGTGTCGCCTTGCACGGCCATGACACGCATTACACCAACTCCGCAATGCCGCGCTGATTACCCTGAATATCCTGTATCGCCCACCGTGCGTCGCGCCACAGATCGGTAATGGTGGTGCTTAGCTTCTCTGCGAGGTTGTCACCGTCGCCGGTGGTGTCCACATCCCTGCGGCGCTCAACCAGGTTGGCCTTGGTGTGGCAATACACTGCGCGCCGGTAACGCTGGATCAACACCGACTCACCGTCGATCTGCTCATCATCGCTGACGGGGACATCCTTCAGCGCTTCAAAACCTGCGGCCTGCTGTTTTACCCGCCATTCGGCCAGCTCGTTGTTGACGTTAGTCATGGCTTCGATCGCAGCGTGGTGCAGACGCTCTGTGGTGACTTGCCCGTCAAGGCGCATGACCTTGCGCAGATCCCCTAGGGAGATATCTGGCCAGAATGCGGCGTTGGTGATGACGGTATCGGTATCGATCGGCGTTTCGCTGGCCGGGCGCGCCGGTTCTGTCGCTAAAAAGCTCATCTCGTCACCTCAAAAAAAAGGCGGGCGGTGGACGCCACAAACAGAGAACTCTCTTTGTGGACGTGCCGCCCTGACGTGCGGGGCACGATACGTTAAGCGCGGGGCTTTTTGCCTGGCGCGGTTGTTTTTTTACTTGCTGCGGGCTTTTTCGGCGCTGGCGCCTTTGTGGTGGCCGCAATATCTTGCACCTTGCCTGCGGTGTCGGCTGTGATTTCTGGTGGCGGGTTGCCGCCCCCCTCGTCACCGATCTCGGTGCGCGAGGCTTTGCTGATGTCGCGGATCAGATTCTGCACGTCCTTCACTACGCCGATATTGGCGTTAAGCGCCATGGCACGCTGCAACCAGCTCAGTGAGGCTGCGAGGTCTGGCTCCTCTGTCTTGTCACGCAACGTGAAGCCAATCGCCTTGTAGAGCTTGGCGCGCGCCTCATCCGGCATATCAAGGCCATCAGTCAACCGCTCGATACGCAACAGAATATCCAGGCTGACCGGGGCGCTGGCGGTGTCGCCAATCTTGAAGTGGCTCAAGGCGGCGTCGGCAATTTCATCAACGATCAGGCAGGCCGCGCCGCGCTCGTAATGGTCTGGTAATGGGATGCCGTGACGGATCACATACTCGGCCAACGGCAACGCCGTGCCGTAGTTACCCGCATCGATATGCCAAATCATGCAGGTAGTGACAATCTCGTCAGCTTGGCCGCTATCGGCTTTTAAAACGCCTTCCAGCCAGCCCTCATAGGCGGGCAGAAGCTCTTTTTTCAGCTCCACCTTGGCTTTAACCGACTCGATCCGCTTGAGTCGACGCTTGTCGTTTTCCAGGCGGAAAAGCTGTTGCTCGTATGCGGTTTCAGACTGGCGCAAGGGTGCGTCCACGTCGCCACGGCGCTGCGCCATAATGCTTTCAAAATGCCTGCGTGCAGGTGTCAACATAATATGCCCCGTTAGTGTGTTATGGGGCGGCGTCGGGCGCCGCCCGGTTCCCGGCGTTACTCGGCAGGGGTAATGTCTTCGATCAGACAGCCGCAGCCGTAATCCTCAATGACATAGGCATCGTTGCTTGATTCATAGGTCGCAATACGATCCCATTCCGGTTCGTCCTTGATCATCCGGCGGTGTGTATCTTCCTGCCAGTAGATCGAGAGGTTGTCGAAGCGGGTGATCAGCATCGCGTTGGGCGGGAAATACGGCACCCGATAGGTTGGCATTGCCCCGATCTGCTGTTGTGACAGCAACACTTTGCCCGCCAACGCCTCGGTGTTTGGATTGGTTTTGCTGAGGGTGTTCAGGATCGGGAAATAACGGTCAGACAACAGATTGCGGCCACAGATCACAACCAGATCGGTATCATCTTGGAACCAGGGGTCGATCATGCTGTTAACGGCGTCATAGGCCAGTGAGTCAAGGTTGCCATAATCGCCTTTAGCAATAATGACGTTGTCCTCATCGCGTGACGTGACCGTTTTCCCTGCCAATACACGCTGCGGCGAATACAGCCGGTATTTTTCTAACCAGCCGACGTTTACGTCTTGCAATAGCGGATTCTGCGCCTTATTGGACTTGGCGGCGCGCGTAACCCCGTTCAGACCGATCATGATGCGATCCAGCCCTCGGCGCTTGACAATCTGGTTGGTAACGCGGGCCTGGAAGTCCTTGAACTTCGCCCAGGCATCCAGACGCGCATAGCGAATGAATGTATCGCTGTTGGTCTGCTCGCAACGGTATTTCCCGCTGTCCAGACTTTCAACGCTGGCAGGCTGACGGCGCTCGACAGTGGTGTCCGTCGTGCTGGCGATAGGGTCATCGACACCCAGACCGAGTTTTTCACCCTCCTGCTCTGAGACGGGGGAAATATTGATACGGGTCAGGAATTCGCTGCTTTGCTGAATGCGGTCTTCCAACGTCTGAGTGATGGACGGATCAACGGAAAACTTGGCCATGACCGAACTCACTGGGACGTGGTTGAGTTCGGCCTGTCGGCTCAGATATTGGTCAAACTTGACGCGTGTTTCGTTTTTCATGGGTTCTTCCTGTCAACAATGGGCTAATAGCGCCGCTTAGCAGTCGGTCAGCTCTGACTGATCGCCCTCGGTGTGGCTACCGGCTGCGGGTGGGCGTTTTTTCCCTGGCTCAGGTTGACGGCTCAGAGATTCGGTAAGTGTGCTGAGGTCGGTGGTCAACTTGGCAACGGACTGTTTCAGTGTGGTATTTTCGGTTTCAATCGCTGACAGCCGGGTTTGACCGTCCAGCAGTTCCTTTTGGCTCAGTGCGATTTGCTCAACGGCTTGCTGGATCTGGCTGATATCACCGGTGGTTTTTTGCTGGTTGCCGGTCAGGATCCCCTTGATCCGATTGAAAAATTGCATGCCGGTATCTGCCGGAGCCGGGGCGGTTTCTTCCAGCTCGATGCTTAAATCCATCGTTTCATCAACCGCAGCAATCAGGCACTCGGCATGCTGTTTACGGCCGGTGAGCGGGTTATCTTTTGCCTTTGAGCAAAACTCCAGCATTTCTGTGCCCAGACTGGCGGGGGTGTCCGTGAGGGCCAAGCCCATCAAGTAGGCGCCGCCGGTATGCTCGAATTGCGGATGAAACTGGATTGATGGGTAAACCTTCTGGCGCTTCTTGTTCAGAGCGATCAGATCGTCGGTAGCGTCAATCTGTGCGTACAGCGCCAACTTGCCTTTGAGTGGCCCGTCTGCGATCACCTCGGTTTTCAGCGGTGCCAGGACATCACCATAGGCGCGGAACACACTATCGGGGGCGTAAGCTTTGATGTGCTCCAGATCGACGCGAGCGCCATACAGCGCCGGGTCATAAGTGGACGCGATGTCCAATAGGTCGCGTTTGAGGATGGCGCGACCGTCAGTCGTACCACCTTCGACTGCAACGCAGAACATTTTGGTTTTCTTACCCATCTGGTAGCCCTCCGGGCGTGTTAATGTGAGATGGCAACGAGCCAGGGCTTTATCATTACCCTTGGGCTTATCCCTCTCAATTCCTTGCGGTTGTAGGGCTCCCGGTACAATTCAACGCAATACCTCCCCATTCCCCGCGCGCGATAGTCTGAGCGCATGAAAACAAACGTCACCGATCCCCGCCGACAGGCGCAGACCTTATATTGGTCGGGATATTCAATCCCTTACATCGCGGAGCTGACCGGCGTTAAGCCGCCGACGCTGTACTCATGGCGTCGGCGCGATACCTGGGACGACGTTGCGCCGCTTGACCGTGCCCGGATCACTACCGAGGCGCGCTATCAGATGCTGATCAGCAAAGACGTCAAGAGCGGGCGGGATTTCAAAGAGATTGACCTTCTGGGGCGGCAGTTGGCCCGGTTTGAACGACGCGTGCAGGATGAGAAGCAAGCCGAGAAGAAGAAGGCGCCTAAAAACCACTTTACGGATGAACAGATCACCGAGCTGCGCGCCCTGTTTTTCAACAGCCTGTATGAGCATCAGCGCCGCTGGTACAAATACGGCAGCAAGCGTAACCGCAACATTTTGAAATCGCGCCAGATTGGCGCTACCTGGTACTTTGCCCGCGAGGCGCTGATCGATGCGCTGGAAACCGGCAGGAACCAGATTTTCCTATCAGCCAGCCGGGCGCAGGCGCACCAGTTTCGGCGCTTTATCATTGCGTTTGCGCGTGAGATCGGCGTCGAACTCAAGGGCGATCCGATGGTGTTGTCGAACGGTGCAACGTTGTACTTCCTCGGCACGTCGGCGGCGACGGCGCAGTCCTACAGTGGCAACCTGATTTTTGATGAATACTTTTGGACGAGTAACTTTATCGAGTTGCGTAAAGTGGCTGCGGCAATGGCGACGCATTCGCAGTGGCGCCGTACCTACTTTTCCACAGCCTCAACCGAGGAGCATGAGGCTTACGGGTTCTGGACGGGTGCAACTATCCAAGAATCGAAGAAGAAAGCCGATCGCACTGAGATTGATGTTAGTCACAAGGCACTGAAAAACGGCAAGGCCTGTGCAGATGGCCAATGGCGGCAGATCGTCACCATTCGTGACGTGATAGATAGCGGGTTTGACCTGGTCAACCTTGACGAAATCATGCAGGAAAACAGCACCGAAGATTTCGACAACCTCTACATGTGCGAGTTTATCTCCAGCGATCAACGTCCGTTTGGCTATGACGAACTGATCCGCTGCGGTGTTGATGCCTGGGATCCCGGTAACCCGGCGGCCTGGAAGGATTGGAAACCCTACGCGGCGCGGCCGTTCGGTGATCGTGGTGTCTGGTTGGGGTATGACCCCAACGGGGACGGGGAGGGTGGGGACAGTGCCGGGTTAGCCGTTCTGGCTCCACCGATGGTGAAAGGCGGAAAATTCCGCGTGCTGGAAGCGATACAACTGCGTGGCATGCCATTTGAAAAGCAGGCTGATGAAATCCGCAAAATGACGAAGCGGTACAACGTGCAGTTTGTTGGTATTGATGGCACGGGCATCGGCAAAGCGGTGTATCAGATTGTTAAAGCGTTCTACCCGGCTGCGGTGATGTTTGAATATTCGCCATCGGTAAAAGCGGCCCTGGTACTCAAGGCGCAAATGGTTATCCGGCGCGGGCGGTTTGAATACGATGCAGGACTCCAGGTGGTTGCGCGTTCATTCCGCACCATCCGGAAAAAAGTCACGCCTGGCGGCATGGTGACCTACGCGTCCGACAGGACGAAAGGGGCCAGTCACGGCGACGTAGCTTGGGCCATCATGCATGCCCTACATAATGAGCCTATCGGCACCGAGTCCGGCGGCACCGGCAACAGCTTTGTAACGGAGTTTTAAACGTGAGCCGAAACCGCAACAGGAAGAATCCGCGCAGCATGCAGAACCATGCGCGAGAAGTGATACTCGATCCGTTTATGGAGGCGGCCGCCGCACCACAACAACCTATTGGTGATATCCAGTCGTTTACGTTTGGTGATCCCAACCCAGTATTGAGCCAGCGCGACCTGCTGGATTGCATGGAATGCGCCAATAATGGCCAGTGGTATGAGACGCCGATCAGCTTTTACGGCCTGGCGCGTACGCTGCGGGCGGCCGTTCATCATGAGTCGGCTATCATGTTCAAGCGCAACGTTATCATGAGTTGCTTTCAGCCTCACCCGATGTTGAAACGCCAGGCGGCGGAGTCGTTTATTCTGGATCAACTGGTGTTCGGCAATAGCTATCTTGAGGTGGTAAAAAACATGCTTGGTCGCCCATTGGAACTGCGGCATGTCCCGGCAAAGTACATGCGCCGAGGGGTGGATCTGGATCAGTATTTCCTGGTGACCTACTCGAAACCCGATCACGCGTTTACCCCTGGCTCGGTGTTCCATCTGATTGAGCCGGATATCAACCAGGAGATTTACGGCCTGCCGTCCTACATGGCAGCGATACAGTCGGCGCTGCTCAACGAAGACGCCACGCTGTTTCGCCGTAAGTATTACATCAACGGGAGCCACGCCGGGGTGATCGTCTACCTGTCCGATGCTATCCAAAACCAAAGTGATGTTGATGCACTCAAGCGCACCCTGACCGATGCGCGTGGGAAGGGGGCGTTTAAAAACGTGTTTGTCTATGCTGCAGGCGGTAAGAAAGATGGCTTACAAATTATGCCGTTCAGCGAGATCACGGCGAAAGATGAGTTTAGCGGTATCAAGAACGTCACGCGTGATGACCTGCTGGCCGCGCACCGAGTGCCCCCGGTACTGATGGGTATCATGCCGAATACCAATGGTGGCTTTGGTGATGTAGAGAAGGCGGCGAAGGTGTTCGCCATCAATGAATTGGCGCCGCTTATGTCGCGCCTAAAAGGTCTTAACGAATGGATTGGCGTTGACGTCTTCCGGTTTGATCCGTATGCCCTGATCGAAGCAGCGGGCGGAGTACCCCCGCGCACCTAAAGTCATTCAAATATTTTCCCTATCACCTCGCCCGCAACCCGCGCGGGCGCTGGTTTCCCTCCTTCTCACCACCCCCTCAACCTAAGCGCCTGGGCACCTCATGGCGAGGCGATTTCGATCCTCGTTCCGCAGGCATGCCCCATCAGAGTGCAACCTCACCCCGACCCGCAGAGGCGGCCCCTCGACCAGCCAGCGCCGACCCCTCCCAGCACCCAAAGCGCGCGATTTGCTCCCCTCCACGCCCGCACGTGAAAAGTGTCGATTTCTATGCATTGGTGCATCCTGCCCGAAGCCGCGCCAGCTCTGGCCCTGAACGGCCTGATTATGGTCAAAAAAACTGTGCAATCCTATGCAGTTTTATGCGGCTATTTTCGGTGCGTTGTCAATGGTCGGAGGATAGGGGTTTTTGCTGCCGCAGGCCAACCAGTTAACTAACTAAGCTACTAGCTTAATAAGTTAACCGGTTATGAATTTATTCATTTCCTTTTAGCATTTCCGCCAGTATTGCCAACTGCTCGCCTGGCGGTAAATCACGGTATCTGGCGGCCCAGCGCTCAGCTTTACGCTTGATACGCTGGCGATCGATGTAGTCAGTGCCAGCATATGCAGCAGAATAAGCGGCTCCCTCGGCAAAGTTCATCCACAATTGTTCCGTGCGAACGCCGCCGCGCGTCATGACTTGAAACTGCATCGATCGCCAATCGGCTAGCAGGGTGCCATAAAGAGCGGATGGGTAACCCGAAATCATGACCATGACGCTTGAAGGAAGATCGCGCAGGGTGGCAATCAGCTTGCGGTGATCGTCAATGGTATATTCATGCCGGTAACGGGCGCGACTGGTGCGGGTTTCCGGCAGATAGGGGGGGTCAACATAAAGCAGGGTGCGACCATACTGCTCAAGCGGTGCGGTTCGCAGCAACTCTACCGCATCGCCCACCTCAATCATGAGGCGCTCCGCCTGGTTATCCAGAAATTCAGGGTTGCCCTGACAAAATGCCTCGACCGTCACCGGATCGATATCCCAGCCGATGGAGCGCACCGCAGGCGGTTTGCGCAGCATAATAGCGCCACCACCCAGGTGCGTTTCAATGTAAGTGTCATGCGGTGGCATCTGGCTGATGATTGCTTGATATGCCCCTGATGCTGCCTTGCTTCCTAAATACCCCATATTGGCGGGCCTCCATAGTTGAAAATAACTTTGCTGCAGTTGGCGGTACCACATAGACGCTGTCGTCTGTACTCGATGGCCATAACAGACGTTTCTGTCTGTGCGGTACCGCCATGTGGTACAGATGTATTCGTCTATGCGATCCGGACAACATAGCTATCAATGACTATTAGCCTTTCGCTGTACTGCATCTTTCCATCTTTCGATCAGGCCGCTGGTTTCTTTACGCGATATTGACTTGCGCCACGGCTCGAATGTGCCGCACTGGATGATTTCACCGGTATTGAGGTTGGCGCGGTACACGCCATCGAGCACAGTCACTTCATTACCCTGTGCAAGCTGTACCGCCTGCGGCTTGCTCAGTGGCACCTTGCGGATTTCCGCCCAGCGCTGGATCTGTTCGGCTAGCGCAGAAACACCGGCGGTTACCGGTTGCTCTGCCTGCCTGATGGCGCACGCAGCGCGGAGGTAGCTGTCGGCGCGGCTGCGGTCATAATCCGAACATTCGCCACTGACAATGGCCTGCGCCAGCGATTCGAGATCGTCAGCGGGCGATTTCCGCCGCTGCGCTGGCTCATTATGCAAGCTGGTTTGTAGTCGTTTTCGCTGCGCTCTGGTTGGCTGCCCGAAAGCCAACTGTTCCGGCTCGATCTGACACTGATATTCCTGATCGTCTGGCGGTTGATCGCTGCCCGGTTTTGTCTGTTTTTTGGCCTCGGTACAGTTATTGACACGAGTCCTAGAGGGCGCGGACGCGCCCGGAAGGTCAAAATCAAAACCAACGTCAAGGTCAACGGCTTGGCCTGCGTCGTCAGTCTTGGCGTTCATCTTCACAATGCGGTAACTGTGTAGGCGGGTTTCAACTGGCGGCAGCGCCATGCCAGGCATGTATACACCCTTGATGATTGGCAGGTATTCGCCGTAGGCGTTTGGCTCATCTTCCTGCTTGTAGTAGGTGCGGACGTGCAAGGCGTCGCGGGTAACGAACGGGCCGCCCTGCAACTGTACGTACTCGTCCCACAACCCCTGGTCGGCGGCGTAGTGTATCTCAGCAAACAAGGGATTTATTTTGTCAGCCTGTTCCTGGTCGCTCATTCTGCGCAGTTCGCGCCAGACTGACACCGGTGCGCCGCCGAGAAATTGAAACTGCCTGATACCCCAGCACGAAGCCCATGCCGTCGCATGCTTGGCGGTTTCTTTCAACGGTTTGCCGCTTTCGTCGTCTACCTCGCCGTCGAGCGCGTAACCGTCGATGTTTTTTGAAATGTACTTAACAACGTAGCCAGTAGCGCTGCCGAGTGCCGCATCAATGGGTTTCATCTCGAAGCGTGGCCGATTGCCGTGCTTGCCTTGGAGTTCTTCCGGATCCTCACGTGTGGCGTAATCTTCCATCACTTCGGACAGTTCATTGCTGTGCTCTGGTGCGGTGAATAACAGACCGTGCCAGTGCGGCGTACCGTCGTGGTGAGACTCGGCGACGCGCAGCCCAAACACAGGGATTTCACGGCGGGCCAGTTCTGCACGGATCTGTTGCCACAGGCGGGTGAGGTAGCGTTGCGATTTGCGCGGGCTCGAACCGTTCCACTTGGCGTTACGGTGGCCGAACATGGTGTAAGCATGGTATTTCGACGGTGCGGTAAGCGTGAAGAAACTACCGGCAAACCCTTCACTATTAGCCACCTTTTCAAATCCACCGATGCGAGTCATGAGTTCAACCCGGCGCTTGCCAGGGTTAGACGTGCTTTTATCAATTTGTTCTATCAGGGAGATCCGCTCTTTGGTTTCTTTATCTTCCAGCTCAAGGCGGCTCATGATCGCGCGGCTGCGCTTGCGGCGTGCATCCCATTCGTCAACATGGTGCTTGCTGCAATAAGGGGCCGCACCGCGCTTCACATCACCAAAGGCTATGTGCAGATGTTCACGCCAGCGCGTGGCGTATTTGCGCAGGTTGCGCGACCAGAAACGGGCATCCATCATCTTGCTGATCGCCGATGCGTCAGCATCCCCCTGTGCTGTCTTGCGACTGGGTAGCGGTGATGGCTGGCGAAACACCTCAGTAACGTTTGCCGCCTCTTGGTAGAGGTGGTGCGCTAAATGCCAGTCACTTTCTGATGCAAAGAATTCGTTTACTTCGCTCAGGGTTGCCGTCATGTAAATGGCAATGCCCTGCGCCAGCAACTCTATATCTTCGTGGGTAAAGTCAGGCAGGTGATTGAATCTATCGATCAAGCTATTCAGGTTGGCAAAGGAGTGATAGAGCGGGTTTAGGTGCCTGAATGCATCAGTGTAAGATCCCGTTGGCGCGTCGCTATCCTGCGGGATAGCGTACTGTTCAGTTATCATATTGATGAACGGTAGATCGCGCCGAATGATATCGCGCAGAGTCAAACGTGCGATGTGCCGCCCTTTCATGGTGTGAATACTATTGATGCGTGATGCAAGGCGCTGGCGTATAAAGCGCGGGAAAGGCTTGAGCGCGGTAGTGATATGGCCTAAAAACTCTTGCTCTTGACCCAGTTCAACGAGATCAACAGCAGGAGTTTTATCAACGAATACCGCGGCTTTGGGTTTGTTCCATTCGTACTGATACTGGACATTGTCAGTAACAATGCCCGGATAGGGTAAAGGCTCGGAAGGTGCGCGTCGGCCCCTGATGCTTTTACTCATCAGAACAAGGCCATTCATCAATGCTTATTGTGGGTTTATCGCCCAGGCGACGCTCCACAGTGTTTGTAGAGATTAACGTGAACGCACCTGTAGCATGGTCGTATTTAAATACGCTTTCTACTGCTAGCTCTCCGTTATGGCCTGGATCGTATCCAATTATACGCTGTGTGCTTGGTGCGCCCCCCTTGTTAGCTTTGATGGCCGCTTCAGCAGATGAGCCCTGCGTCTGCTGGCTTAAATGTTGACGTAGCGCAAAGCTGCTTCTTCCGCAGCGGCGGCCGCCAAATACCATGAAGCGATTTCTTATGTAGAAATCTAGCGGTGATTCTTGTTCTGACTTGCTGCATGCAGCTTTAATGGCGGTTGTGATAGCTTTCATGCGCCAGCTCTATCGATACGCTCAATTTCAGCGATGATGAGTGCGGCGGCTTTAACCAGATCCCTGCGACGGTCACCAAATTTTGCAACCCAGCCATTCGGGCAAATCGCTTCAGCCCAATTCGCGCCGTAGCCCGTTTCTTCAGCTGGCCAATCCCGGCAGGCTTCAGGCATGGCGTAAAGCGCAGCAAGCGCGGCTATTTCGTCATTAACGTGCTCGTCGTCATGGTCTGGTGTCCAGCCTTTGGCGGTTATCTGCCTTTGGCGTTCAGCGATAATGTCAGTTATCGCTAATTCCTCGCTGGCTGGAACCCAACCGCAATTACGCAGAAACTCATCAATGTGAATACCGTCGGCGTTGTCTGGCTTTTCATCAGACATAAGGATTACGGCAAACTTTTTCCCGCGCGAGGCGGCGTATTTGAACTCGTTGCCGTCAATGTGAAGGCTGAGGTTTTTCGCGTAACACTTCATGCCTGGCTTAAGATTCAACATGTGTACCTCCCGTTTGAAAAGTGATCCCTTTGGCGGGAACCAGCTTGATTTCACCCTCGGCCATACCCGCTAGCGTATTGGCGACAAAGAACTCGGTAGGCTTGTCGGTGATGACCTGGTAGATCTGATCGCTGCCTTCCAAGCGAACCAGCACAATGACTTTGTTGATATTGGCTTTCATGCTGCCTCCCTCCACACGCACTGATGGGGCATGCTTGCTCGGACTAGCGCTTCTGCGAATGGCGGTGGAACAGCGTTACCGCATCGAGCAACTTGTTCAGACTTCGGCCACTTGGTGCCATCTGGGGCGTGAGCAATGATGTAATCTGGCGGGAAACCATTTGCGTTATACAGCTCGCGCGGCTCCAGCATGCGCATGCAGATATCGACAACAATGTAATCACCAACACTGATGTACTGCGGGCGAGGTGCAGGGAATAGGTGACTATCGTCGGGCGCGTCGCTGAATTTATCCATCAGTCGAGCGCACCACCACGCACTGTAGCGCTGCTCATCTGTCAGCGGTTCAATGTCGCAATGCGCCTCAGTAAGGGCGAAACGGTCTTTTGTAGTGACTGCGTGGGCGGGCTCCACGATGCTAGCCGCTGTTGCGGTGCCGTAATATTTAGTGAGGAATGCTTGAACGTGGCCGATGTGCTGGCCGCCGGCCGTTACTGTTGGTACTGGCTCGGTGGTCTTCCTGCCGTGCTTGCAAGATCCGCGGAGGTGAATAAGGTGCGAGGTGCAAAGCGCATGGTGATCGACTTGCGTGATGGTATGTAATGGTTCATCAACGCCCAGGCCTGCTCCGGTGTAGTTGCCTCCGTAATGCTTCACCATGTGAACCGCTGCCAAGGCTGTATGTGACGTTGCCGGAAGGGTGATCATCGGCACATCAACAGCACGCGGTTTACCCGAATATTTCGGCCCGCCAGCCCCAACAAGCACCGCACTGGCCACTTGAGTTTTGCCACCACCGCCCGGCATGATCGTGCCAACTGGCTTATCTGCACGTTGGCCGGTGCTATTCCCAAACTGGCGAACCACAATCGGCGCGGCTACCGCAAAACCGTGTTTTTGCGTGACTGTTTGCAACGGCAGTCGACCTGATTGCCCGCGGAAACAATCGTATTTGGTGCGGTTTGAAGTGTGATTGCACTTCACAACGAAAGGCTCGATCAGCAGGTGCTCTGCTTTGCTTGTGACTGTCGTCAGAGGTTGCCCTGTTGAATACTGTCGGCCATCACCACCAAATCCCGTTTGCCCAATCTGCACAATGTATGGATCTGGAGTATCGATCACGAATCGCTGCATGCCCTTGACAATGCGGCGCAACGTATTGTCTGCCAGGTCTTTTTTGCGGCCAAAGATGCTGCGCGTTGGAATAGACCAATCAATGCACTCGGCGGCGGTGCGCCACGGCTTTAGCTGCCCTGCCAACACCTCTTTGCTATCAGGTGCGCCATGCGATGGCATCGGCCAAACAACAGGCTCGCCATCACAGCGGGCAACAACGAACAGTCGTTTTCTGATGGTTGGGGCACCGTAATCACAAGCGCGTAATTCTCGGTGGTCTACGTTGTATCCAAGCCCAGAAACAAGGCGGTGAGCATCGGCGCTGTCGATATCGATTTTCAGGAACTCACAGACTTCTGCTAGTGCAGGGCAATCCTGATCAACACCAGTGCTGAGCATGCCGATAAAGGCGCGGAAGGTTTCGCCAGCAAGGGAGGGATCTGGCCGACCATCCAGAAGTGGCCCCCACGTCTTAAACTCTTCGACATTTTCAAGCATCAGGTGCTTAGGTCGAACCGCTAGCGCCCAGCGCAATACTACCCACGCCAGCCCGCGTATCTCTTTTTTAACTGGGGTTCCACCTTTCGCTTTTGAGAAGTGGCGGCAGTCTGGCGAAAACCATCCCAGCAAAACAGGTAGGCCGCCGGTGGAAATCAAGGGGTCAACACTAAAGATATCTTCAGGGTAGTGCAGGGTGTGAGGATGGTTCGCGGCATGCATAGCCATTGCAATGGGATTATGGTTCATCGCGATGTGTGGCTCATACCCCAACGCTTGTTTGATACCTTCACAGCTACCACCACCGCCAGCGAAACCCACGACGACAAGCCCTTCCTGAATATCGGGGCAATAAGCCTCGATTTCTTCACGGCGCATCTGCTCTTGAAAATGCCCTTGAACCTCTTCAACGGTGGATCTTTCCAAAAGCATTTTGTTGATTACGCTGTATGCCTGCATGCGCTTATTTTCTGGCAATGAAGGTAATCCGCTAACTTGCTCAACAAGCTTCTTTACTTCTGTAGGCCAAATAATCATGCCATTACCCTCGCAACTTCCATCACTACGCCAACAGCTAACAACCAGAAAACAGAGCTGGTGATAAATGTGCATGCCCACGCGTGGCGCAATATCCAACGCTTGATGGTGTTTTTCATGCAGATACCCTCATACTTGCGATGATTTCACCAACGCGCGCCCGGCCAGCAGCGTTAGCGCTGACAGAGCGACGGGCGGTGATGGCGGTGATGTTGAAATCGGAGTACAGATCAAGTGCTGCTGCGGTTTCGCTGTTCGATGCAACAACGTTGCGCCCTCGGTGGGCTGCAATACGTAGCATGCATGCCAGCTTTCTCTGTTGATCGCTGGTGAAGCCGTCAGTGTGGTAACTGGTGAAATTGGCGGTTGCCGATGCAGGTATGTAGGGTGGATCGCAATAAATTACATCGCCAGCGTTAGCCATCCTGATCGATTCTTGAAAGGTGCAGCACAGGAAAATTGCTTTCTTATCCCGCGCTTTCTCGGAAAAAGCGTAGATCTCTTCTTCTGGGAAATAAGGGGCTTTTCGATGACCGAAAGGCACATTGAAATCACCTTTCAGGTTATAGCGGCACACGCCATTAAAACCGTGGCGATTGAGGTAGAGGAACTGCGCTGCACGGTACAGGAAATTACTGTCACAACCCTGATTGAAACTAGCCCGTACAGCGTAATAGCCAGCCTCGTCGCTGTGCTCTTTGAATAGATTTCGAGCCTCTCTGATCAGCACATCAGGCAGGGTTTTAGCCGTGTTGTGGAAGTTGATCAGATCGTTGTTGATATCGGTTAGCAGATAGCTGTCGTAATCGGTATTGAGAAACACAGCCCCGGAGCCGACGAACGGTTCAACCAACCGCTTACCTTCTGGCAAGTGCTGGCGCAACGTGTCTATGATGCTGGCTTTACTGCCGAGCCATTTAAGGGCGGGACGGATCATAAATCCTCCCCCTTGGCTGCATCGTTAAAGACGGTAAAGCCCGTTAATGCCTCACCATCGTAGATGGCCGCGATCACTTCTGGGGCGATCAGTGCGTTGATTATGCCAATCATGCCGACAACATAGGCGCTATCATCAACGCCGACGATTGCGGCGGTTTTTGTGGCGAATTCCTCAGAACACTCGACACGGTGATCCACCAGGGCCGTAATGGCATCAGGATCAGCACAGAAAAGCCTGGTAAGGATATCCGCGGTCTTCTGTGCGGTGAGTTGCCGAGAGTCGCACTGCTTCCCATTGGCCGCCATGGCCTTGATAACGCCGAGCGTTGTCAGGCAATCTGAAAGGGCGCGGTGCGCGGTTCCCTGGATTTTGATACCTTGCTGCTCGGCTGCGGCTGTGAGTTTCTGCCATTTGTACCCGCCGCGCTCGCTGCATTGTCCGTAAAACTCAGCATAGGCTCTCATGGCGCACTGAAAATCAGCGAGGCCGTTTTTAAGATCAGGAATAACGCCCCAAATTAAATCCGTCTGATCCAGTAAACGTGCGTCATAACTGGCGTTATACATAACCACCGTCCGGCCAGACATTAACGCGCCTACTTTATGGCAAACCTCTGTCCAGAGTGGTGCGTTCATCACCATCGCATCGGTGATGCCATGAATTGCTGTCGCTTCGGCAGGTATAGCCTTTGATGGTTTTACCAACGTGTTGATCAGGGGCTTGCCGGTAGTGTCGATGATAGTGATTTCCACGATCTCGGCGTCGTCGCCAAGCCCTGTGGTTTCGGTATCCAGAATAAGGCAGTCCTGATCAAGCCACTGTTGCGCCTGGTGCTGTGGAGTCATATATTGCGCCCCTTGATGATTGTTATTTGTCGAGTGGATGCCCATGTTTTCAGGGTGGTGATGATCTGATCTGCATCGGCGTTATTGGCTTTCAGGCGATCAAGTTTTGCTTCCAGCATTTCAAGCAATTGAAGCCGTGCAGAAAGGCGAGCATCTGAAAGCATCTGTACCAGTTCGGTGTTTACTTCCGTGTGTGTCATACGGCCTCCATAAATTCAGGATGAGTGAAGCCCGACGCCATAATTGACACCGTTGCTCATTTACCTGGACGGATATTTGAAATAGATGCCGGGTATATTCATGCCCGGCGCATGTTTCCGTTGTAGCTATATTTCGCCTGGTGCTGTCCATTCTTGTAAGGACTCAGGCGCAATCAACTACATGGAACCTTTACTATTTGAGAGCGCACCCCATTACGCCAATCACCCACCAAGAAAAGGAAAGGTGCGCTCTCAAATAGGGCCGGGCTAACCCGGCTATGCGCGCCAGCGTGGCTGCGTTGGTGGGGGCGGAATATCACCGCTATTGCAGCGGCGCACCAGCTGATCAATGACGGATGTAGCCACACCATCGCCAGCGGCTTCCGCTGTGCTCAACAAACCTTCAAGCCCTATGCTCAAACGGAAAGCATAATCATTAAGCGATACCTGCCTGACTTCTGGCGCTACAGCGGAGCAGCGTTGAAGATTGGCTGTCTTGGCGTGGTATTGCAGCAACAGTTCATCGATAAGGAAGCTGTAAGCCTGTTTCATTTCTGCCCCTCAGTATTGCGCTTTGCCTCACGGCGGCTGCGGTAATCACTCACGATAAGCACTGCGGATAGCACAGCAATGATTGCGATAACAACCAGGTGCGCGATTGCGTCAGGTGTGAGTGTTTTGAAGAAATTAAGCATTAGAGATCCCCAAATAATCTGGGCGTTTTACCTGTGCACCTCCAGTGACTTGCCGCTACCTGGATATAGGCCGCCGATTCATCACCTGCATAATGGGCAACACCTGCTAATTGCTCCAGCAAGTCTACTGCTGTCAGCATTTCTGCTGTTGCACGTTCCGGCTGCGTGTGTTCCATGCGCTTATTGAATTTGGCAATAACGGCGTTTGCGGCTGAATAGAAAACAATGTTCATGCCGTGGCTTCCTTCTGCGCATAGAGCTGATCGATATAACCGGTAGCCAGCGCCTGAGCATCAAACTTGCCGTAGGACTGATCACCCTGGCGAACGTGGTAGCGAGTTACCGGCTGTAACGTCTTGCGGGGAAGCTTGGTAACGCTGAAGCCCCGGTAAACGCTGGTGTGTTCGCTGACTTTTACGATTGCGTGTTGCATTTCGATACCCTCAGCTATTAGCAATTGCATCCTTGAGCATGGCGACGAGGTTTACTTCAACCTTGTCTTTGGCGTTCTTCTTTTCACGGATAATAATTCGACCATCGCGCACCATATTGCGACAGGTTCCGATCGGGATCTGAACTAGCTCTGAATACGCTTTTAAAGAGATGTAACCAGTAGGAATAGTGATGTTGATGGTGATGTTTTCCATGTGGCCCCCTGCTATTCAGAACTAATCGCTGCCATGCCACGCAGGTGAACGAGGCGGGCCATGCTGGAAATGGAGCGACACTCTTTTTCTGCAAGTGCCTCTAATTCCATGTGTTCCTCATCCGACAAGCGCATCGGGATCGGGTTTTTCGATGTAATGCCTTTGGGTAGGCGTGATCGCTGATCATGATTGACTTGTTTCATAGTGCTATATTGTGATCCACTAGGTTTTCATGAAAAACAGTATTGATCACGTTTGTGATCACGTCAAGAAGGTTGGTTTATTTTTATGTCGACAATCGGAAGCAGGCTCAGAGAGGAGCGAGATAAACTCGGGTTAAATCAAACGGATTTCGCCAAGTTAGTGGGGCAATCTCGCGGCTCCCAGGCGTACTATGAAAGAGACGAAAGGGCACCTGATGCGCGCTACCTTTCGGCTTTGGCTGCTATTGGCATTGATGTTATGTACATCCTGACAGGTAATAAGACCCCCACCACTGTGGATGAAGTCTCCATGGAAGAACAAAAACTCATAGAGAATTACCGCGCTATGGATGAGGCGGCGCGTTTAAACATACAGGCGGTTGGCGATGCGTTCGCGCAATCAAGGGTAAATGTGAAGTCTAAGAATGTAGGCTCTTAGTCAAGCTCTATTAATAAGGACGTTTGATATGATAATTAAACCATTCTTACTTTACATTACAGTTTTTATATTTTCATTTCTATCTTGCGCTAATATTGCCCATGGCACTACTCGAGACTGTAAAGTAATAGCTGATAGCGGATCGCGATTAGAATGTTTTGATAGCCAGAAAAACACCTTATCTGACGATGATGATGCCAATGATATTACCGACCCCTTAGGGGAAACCGGCAAGTGGAGGATAAATAAAATTCGTTCAGAAACAGATGGTTATTGGAATGTTTATATATCACTTCAATCTAATACTCCATTTAAAGGGCGGTTGGGCGATTTTTTCTACCCATCACTCAATATATATTGCGATGAAAGAGAGACAGAGTTGTATATTAACTGGGGCTTTCTTGTTAGTTCTAATGATCTCCCTGTTTCTTTTGTGGTGGATAAACAAAAAATTGAAAGTGAACAGTGGGTCATATCCGATGATTATATGTCAACCTTTTATCCTCGTAACGTTATGAATTTTATTGATCGCTTAATTCAGGCTAGCACCTTTTATGCGAGTGTATCTACTGTCGGCGAAGACTCGGCCACTGCAAATTTTAATTTATCTGGGCTTTCGGAAGCTATAAAGCCTTTGCGCGGAGCGTGTGGCTGGTAATGACTGTAACTAGACTTTCTTCCGGTAAATGGCTATGTGAATGCTATCCATATGGCAAGACTGCCGGAAAGCGCGTGCGCAAGCAGTTTGCAACCAAAGGCAAGGCGCTTTCCCATGAGCGTATTGAGTATGGCGCTCAGTCTTTTTCCAATGTATTGGCTTTATTGCATAAGTGCTTCGCATCACGGGCAAGACCTGCCGGATCTTTTAGTGCACGACACATGACGCTTGGGAGGGACTCGCAGATCCCATCAAGTTTTGACAATTCGCTCTGATTTCGGCAGCTCCATGAAAGCCGCGCAGAGGGCGTGAGTAGCACCTTAACGGCTAGGCTGATAAGAGTGCCAAAAATACGAAATCGATCTAAAGGAGTTTTTGCAATGGTTAAAAGTATAAACATGGATAGCCTCCGTTTTTCCGCTACAGGTGCCAGTATATATCATTTGGAGAGAGAGCTCGATGGTGCGGGCTTCCCGCTCATAAAGCGCAGTCCAATATGTTACAGTCCTGGAGCTATTGAATTTCTTGAAATCGCTTTTCCTGCTGGCGCTGGTGTTGCCGCCATTCATGCACTATCAAAAATTCTTATTGCCTACATAAACAAAGATCGCAGTGCTGAGTGTTCTGTGATTATAGGCGGAAAAGAACACAAAGTGAGGGCCTCGACAGAGGAGGGTGTACTAAAGATTTTAGCTGAACTCAAAGCTCAGTCCGACAGTGAGCAAGGGTAGATAAATGACAGTCAGCAAACTCCCCTCCGGTAAATGGCTATGCGAATGCTACCCCCATGGTAAAGCTGCTGGAAAGCGCGTGCGTAAGCAGTTCGCGACAAAAGGCGAGGCGCTTTCCCATGAGCGCAAGTTGTTGGCGCAGCGGAATAAGAACGATGTATCGATCGGCGCTGTCACGCTCGCGGAGCTTGTTCAGCGGTGGTATGACATGCACGGTAAAACGCTAGAGTCCGGTGAATCTCGTTTAGCAAAACTGAAAGCCATCTGTGAGCGGTTAGGTGATCCCCTGGCTCATGAGGTTGATAAGAACATGTTTGCGGTTTACCGTGAGCGCCGCCTTGCAGGGGAGTGGTTAGCCAAAGGAAGAACGACAGTTAAAGAGGCCACCGTTAACCGAGAGCAGTCCTACTTACACGCTGTTTTTTCTGAACTAAAGCGCCTTGGCGAATGGGACGGTAGCAATCCGCTGGATGGGATACGCCAGTTTAAGGAAGGGGATAACGAACTGTCATTCCTTTATGCCGATGAGATTAAGCGGTTGCTGGCGGCGTGTGATCAGTCTGAAAACAAAAGCCTTGGTCTGATTGTTCGAATCTGCCTGGCAACTGGTGCGAGGTGGGGGGAGGCGGAAGGAATGCGGCAATCACAGGTTTTGCCTGGGCGCCTGTCTTTCGTTAATACCAAAAGCAATAAAAATCGTACCGTTCCGATCTCAAAGCGGCTGCAAGATATGCTACCGAAAAAGCGGGGTGAGCTGTTCTCAACGGCATACGATGCTTTCAAGCATGCACTGAAACGGGCGGGGATTGAACTACCAACAGGTCAGCGCACCCACGTTTTACGGCATACTTTCGCCAGTCATTTTATGATGGGAGGTGGCAATATTTTGGTGCTGCAACAGATCCTAGGACATAGCACCATCATGATGACGATGCGCTATGCGCACTTCGCCCCAAACCACTTGGATGCGGCGTTAGCACTCAACCCATTTGATAATATTTCTGATGAGAAAAAACCGCAAAAAAGTGGCTCCTCAAACCAACTACACACTACAATTGGCAATCATCAGTAATTGTAAGTCACTGACTTGCAATAAGTCTCTGATTTTAAAAAGGTATCGATATTTTTTAAAATCCCTCGGCTTATGGCTGTGCGGGTTCAAGTCCCGCCCCGGGTACCATTTCGAAATCAATAGACGTCAACCGACGTCTATTTTTTTGTCTGAAACCCACGGTATCACTCACTTTCCTCCCTTTTTTACTCTCCGTAAGTCAACGCAATTCAACCTACATCAAGCTGCTTGCAAGTATACATTTGAGTATATACGTTGTTTCTATGATTCTCTGTATACTCACCGCAAGCACATGCGAGGACATGGATATGGCCCTGACAGATATCAAGGTGCGTTCGGCAAAACCCGAAGACAAAGAGTATTCCTTAACCGACGGAGACGGGATGTTTCTGTTGGTCCATCCCAATGGTTCCAAGTACTGGCGGTTACGATTTCGTTTTGGCGGAAAGCAACACCTAATGGCACTTGGTGTCTACCCAGAAGTCTCCCTTTCAGAAGCCCGTCAGAAACGTGATGAAGCCAGGAAGCTAGTTGCCGCTGGCACCGATCCGCGAGAACACAAGAAAGCGATCAAAACCAAACTTCAGGACGATGAGAAAACGTTCGAGGCAGTAGCCCGTGCCTGGCATGCCGATAACAAGAAGTGGTCGGCTTTGCATGCTGAACGTATCCTGAAAAATTTGGCTGACGAAATTTTCCCTTCTATTGGTAATACGCACATAGCAGATCTGAAGACCCGTGATCTGTTGGCACCGATCAAAAGCGTCGAACGTTCAGGTCGTTTGGAGGTTGCCAAACGTCTAAAACAGCGTGTTACCGCGATCATGACCTATTCCGTACAGAACGGGCTGATTGATTATAATCCGGCTCAGGATATGGCTGGGGCGCTTATGCCTGGCAAAGTGGAGCATCGCCCAGCTTTGGAGCTTGAGCGGCTTCATGAACTCCTTGGCCGGGTTGATGTATATAAAGGAAGGTTGTTCACCCAATGGGCTATCAACCTTTCGCTGCTTCTATTCGTGCGTTCTAGCGAGTTACGTTTTGCACGCTGGCCGGAGATCGATTTTAAGCGTGCATTATGGACCATACCTGCAGAGCGAACTCCGATCCCAGGAGTGAAGTTTTCTGAACGGGGATCAAAAATGCACACGCCTCATCTTGTTCCACTAAGCCGTCAGGCATTGGAAATCTTCCAAAATATTCGGGAAGTAAGCGGCCACTGTGAGCTGGTGTTTATTGGCGATCATTCGTCGAGAAAACCACTGAGTGAAGGGACGGTGAACAAGGCACTGCAAACCATGGGCTATGACACTAAGACCGAGGTTTGCGGTCACGGCTTTCGCACCATGGCCTGTAGTTCACTGATCGAGTCGGGGTTGTGGTCGAGGGATGCGGTGGAACGCCAGATGAGTCACCAGGAGCGGAATGGTGTTCGTGCGGCCTATATCCATAAAGCAGAGCATTTGGATGAGCGCAGGCTGATGTTGCAGTGGTGGGCGGATTTTCTGGATACGAACCGGGTGAGGGCGGTTAGCCCGTTTGATTTTGCTAAGGCAATCCCCTACAAGTAAGTGAAAAAGGTGACAAAATTTTATTTCCAGTATTAAAGTGTGGCCATTACTGATAAGTTTTCTATGACTGAAACGGCCCAACGTAGGTTTTTGTTCTTGCCTGTGTTGTTCAAGCGCTTTATGCGCGCCTTCCGTTTTTACACATGCAAGGGGATTATCAGTAATCCCCTATGTCCCTGATACTTAAAAGTTAAATAAAATGGAGATTGTGTGAGCGAACAAATTTCTTTTGAAACCAATGATTTTGCAAGTAATCCTGAACCACGCTGCCCTTGTGTGCTGCTATTAGATGTATCTGGCTCAATGAATGGACGTCCGTTGGATGCGCTGAACGCTGGACTAGCTACGTTTCGTGACGAACTGTCTGCAGATGTTTTGGCAATGCAACGTGTAGAAGTTGCTATTGTCACGTTTGGCCCTGTGAAAGTCGAAATACCTTTCACTAGTGCTTCTAATTTTTATCCTCCCATTCTACAAGCTCAAGGTGACACCCCGATGGGAACTGCTATTACGCAGGCCCTCAATATGGTTGAGGATCGAAAACGCGACTATAGAGCTAACGGAATTTCATATTATCGCCCATGGATTTTTCTCATTACTGATGGTGCACCTACAGATTCTTGGATAGAAGCGGCGACTGCTATTCGAGACGGTGAAATGTCCAAAAAGTTTGCTTTCTTCACTATTGGTGTCAAAGGTGCTGACATGAATACGCTTAAGCAACTTAGCGTTCGTGATCCATTGGCTCTCGATGGTTTGAAATTTCGTGAATTATTCAGTTGGCTATCTACTTCTTTGAGTTCTGTATCTAGGTCTACGCCAGGTACAGATGTTCAACTAGAGGCTCCGAAAGGCTGGGCATCTGTGTGAATTGGCGATTCGTTTCCGCCTCAACAGTTGGTACTTCACACGAATATGCTGACCTACCTTGCCAAGATAGTTGCTGGGCTCAAGTGGATTTGCTAGACAATCAGCAACCATTATTGTCTATGTTTGTTTCTGATGGCGCAGGTAGCGCGATAAAAGGGGGAGAAGGAGCTGAACTGGCTATTGAGGTTGCAGCTTCATTCGTAGCAAATAAAGTTAACCAGGGTGAGTTCGGCCTTACTGATGCATTGGCTACTGATATTGTGCTTGCAATCCGTGAGCGAATTTTTATTGCTGCCGAATCAGAAAATCTTAAAGCTCGTGATTTTGCTTGCACATTTCTTGGTATCCTGTCCGCTACAAATGGAACAATTGTCTTCCAGATTGGTGACGGAGGTGTTGTGGTTGATATTGGTGATGGGCTTGAATTGGCTGTAATCCCTATGTCTGGTGAGTATGCTAATATGACTCGTTTTGTTACCGATGAAGATGCCGTGACCATTCTTCAGACGAGGTTGTACCCTGAGTGTGCTTTAAGAGTTGCTGCTTTCACCGATGGTATACAACGCTTGGCACTGAATTTAGCGAATAACACCCCTCATGAACCATTTTTTGCGCCTTTCTTTAATGGGATGCTTAAGGCAACATCTGAACAGGAAGATTTACTTCAACCTCTACTAGTCAAATTTCTAAGTAGCCAACCTGTCAATGAACGAACTGACGACGATAAGACGCTTGCACTAGCAATCTGGATGCCTTGATTAACTATGATGAAAACGTTGTTCACATCCAAAGGAACGCAACTAACTATAGGCCGAGAACTTGGCAAAGGGGGCGAAGGAGCCGTATTTGAGATCCCTTCACTTACCAGTCAAGTAGCCAAGCTTTATCATAAGACTGTGGACCCAAAAAAGCAGGACAAGCTTATATTCATGGCTTCCTCGGCCAATAATAAGCTCATGAGTTATATCGCTTGGCCGCAGGAAACACTGCATTCTAGTCGAGGAGGGCCAGTTGTTGGTTTTCTCATGCCAAAAGTATCGGGTAAAGAACCAGTTCATCTGATTTATAGTCCAGCCCATCGCAGACAGGATAACCCCAAAGCGACATGGGACTTTTTGCTGTGTGTGGCACGTAATATTGCGGCCTCGTTCGAGACTGTTCATGAGCATGGTCATGTGATTGGGGATGTAAATCAGAATAGTTTTATGGTTGGTCGTGACAGCAAAGTTGTACTTATTGACAGTGATTCATTTCAGGTAAATGCGTACGGAAAGCTTCATCGATGTGAAGTCGGTGTTTCACATTTTACCCCGCCTGAATTGCAATCTTTAACATCCTTTGGTGGGGTAACTCGAACTCCCAATCACGACAATTTTGGATTGGCACTTCTTATTTTTCATATCATTTTTGGTGGACGTCACCCTTTTTCAGGAGTTCCACTCATCAGCGGTGTAGGGGATGCACTTGAGGCTGATATAAAGTTTTTTCGGTATGCTTATGCGCGCGACAATCAGGCTAGGGGTTTTAACCCTCCACCTCGTTCAATATCAGTTTCAACATTACCAGACTCAATGGAAGCTATGTTCCACTTAGCTTTTACTGAACGAGGGGTAGCCGGAATGCGCCCATCAGCTCAGCAGTGGGTAGTTACGTTAGATAATCTTAGAAAGCATCTTAGGAAATGCAGTGCTTCGAGTATGCATCTTTTTTCGAGCCACCTTGGTTATTGTCCTTGGTGTGAACTGGAGAAACAGGGGGTTGTTTACTTCATAGATCTTGGGGCAACATATACCCCGCAGCCCAATGGCTTTGTGCTGGCGCGAGTTTGGGCACTTATTAAGACCGCTCCAGTACCACCTGCTGTAAGTTTTCCTAACCTTAATAATTTTAGTGTAAAAGCTCGGTCTTTACCATCAAACGTACCAAGCAAGAGCATTGTAACGTGTTATAGATTAGCTGCTTTGGCGATCGCGTTTGGAATCATGGTCTATATGCCCAGTATATGGATGATAGCGGTGATAATCGGTTGGTTTGGCTGGACTATAGCTAGTAATGTGGGGGCCTCGGCTCGTGCTGCGGAGACATTTAAAAGACGTTGTGTTATGGATGCAGCTCGTCAGGAGTATGATCGACTTGTAGAAATGGTAAAGAAGGATGTTGGGCCCGAAGGTTTTTATGCTCGTCAGGCGGAACTAGAAAAACTCAGGGATGAAATCGAAAATCTTCCCCGAATTGAGAAGTCCGAAATAGATAGATTGCATACAACAGCGCGAGAACGACAGAAGCAGAAATACCTCAATACACTTTTCATCGATAATGCTGTTATTCCTGGTCTTGGTCCTGCACGGAAAGCCGCGCTTCGATCTTTCGGTATAGAAACAGCTGCTGATATATCCAAGGACAGAGTGAGCCAAGTCAGAGGTTTTGGAGATAGTCTGACACGAGCAGTGCTAGATTGGAAAGCAAGTTGTGAACGAAGGTTTACATTTAATTCTGCTGTTGCAGTCACTCAAAGCGACAAAAATGCCGTCCATGCTAAATTTCTCACGAAACGAGCTTCGCTTGAAGTCACTCTTTCTCGAGGTGCTAGTGATCTGCAGGCTTTCCGACAGAGGGCTATCTCACAGACTCTAATATTGCAACCTCAGTTAGATTTAGCGGCAAGGGCGTTAGCACAAGCTCAAGTCGATTTAGCGGCTATCTAAATATTTTTGCCAACATTAGTAAGCGTACAGCGAAGCTTGCAACTACCCACATCTTTCAGTCGCCATTTCCCATCCGGTCTGTATTTCGTTTAATCGCCTCAGACCACGCCAGATAACAATATTGCCGGGCGGATGTTTGTTTTTATTTCCCATGTACCTACCAAGTTGGGCAAGTTTTATCGTATATTTTTCTAAAGGAGGTGACGACATGATTTTCGCTGTATCTTTAACCATCACGTCCAGTATTTTTATCTCTGCTTCGCTGAAAGCAAGTTTTGCCGGTGCCGTGGGCATTTCTCTGCTTAACATTGTAAGCCAGAATACCCGCCAACTCAGGATACAGTAACAACATAATAAATTTGTTAACCGTTCTGCCGAGCCTAATCTGGAGCGCTCAGCCTGACATCCTGACTTCATAACCTTATGGAAAGTCTCTATTTTCCAGCGATGACCGTACCATTCCAGTTTCTCTGTGGCCTCAGCCAGATTTTTCACCGACAGATCAGTCAGTAGCTTCCACTCAATCCTGGTGTTATTATTTTTCGGACCTTCTTCCGTCGCAATAATTGCCGTCAGTTGTAGATCTGGGTATTGCTTTGCCTTACCTATCGGGGGATGTAGCGTGAGCTTTTTCCAACTAACATTCAACGTTACTTCACGCACACCATCTTTGTCCTGCCGGAGGAAAATTCGATGATGCCCCTGGCACTTAGGGGAAATATTTTTCATTTCTTCTTCCAAAGTAGTATTTTCAGCCAGGCGGTTTACACACGTTCTGACCAGAAAGTGTGTATTTAATTCTGATGCCAAGCAATAAAGCTCGTAAATGTCACTTTCACGATCGCCAACATGTACGCACCGTTCCGGGCACTGCAACAGCACTGTTGACTGCCGTAAATTTTCCAGCCAGCGATAGCTTTCCTTTTCCTCAATGGGGACACGGGTAGGATTTATTTTTCTTTTTAATGCATTAGTTCCTTTAAATTTCTTGCGGGTCCAAAATTTAACCGCCGTCAGACCCAACGGGAGCCCCTCTGTCGTCACCGCCAGACTGGAATGCATCAGGATCCCGCAATTGATGCCGGCATCATTGCCTGTTTTGATTAGCCCTGCAGTATGGTTTCCTGCAAACCCCACGGCATCAGGATTATCCCGGTGATAGCCAAATGTCGTAGTGTCCTGAAGGAGCAAAATAGTGTCTTTTTCCGTGGCGCGTATCCGCGTCCTGGTAGCTTCAGTATGTCCCTGTAGCAAGGTTTGTTCATCAATTTTGTCACTGGCAAGGAACCGATAAGCTGCTTTTGTTGCAGCACTGTCCTGGCAGGCAAAAGGGAGGCTGTTACCCATTCCGCGCCAGAGTCTTTGCATGAGAGATCTAAAGCGACTTGCATGGCGACGATCTCTAAAAGCAGATGAGTTAATTTCTTCATCGAGCCATGAAAGTGAAGTCTGTTCTTGATTAGCCATGTCCATCCGTCCCTGAGAATAAAATTATCCAACTATCTTAATGATTACCTTAATATAATTGTGGGTAGTTGCAAGACAGCGACGGCCGTATTGACAGCGGACAGGTAGCTTATTCTGTTGGCAGGGTTACTCGCCAAGGTAGGAGCTCACCAACTCGGTTTACCGGCCAGTCGGCGATCACATTCAGTATGTGGTGCAGATAACGCTCAGGATCTATACCATTCAACCTGCATGTCCCGATCAACCCGTACAACAGTGCGCCACGTTCAGCTCCAGTTGCTCAGCCGCATCCTCTCCCAGATATGACAGTACGCCGCCAGAGTCCGGGCAGCAGGTTTCTGCTGGCAATAGACGCTTTTCATCGCGAGGGAGTAATTCAGGGAACGGTTTGCGCGTGCGGGTCTGACGAAGTGGCTGTGGGACTTCCTGTATCAGCATTGCCAGCAGATTTTCGCTGACGGTGCCATTCAGGCGGAGTGTGCCGTGCCGGAACGTTATCTCGCAGGACAGCGGGAGCGCTTCTGACTCCGCAGGGGGCGGGGAGAGTTGATTAGCCGGTTCGATTTCAGCATCAAATGTTACCGGGAGTAACTCGGGAATATTTACTTCTGGCGATGACGATAGTTGGAGTTTTCCTTGCCGCCAGTGTTGACGCCACTCAAACAACAGATTGGCATTGATACCGTTGTCCAGAGCCAGTTTTGAGATAGAGACGTTGGGTTCACAGGAGGCTGCAACAAGGCGTTGTTTAAATTCAAGAGGATAATTGGGGCAGCCTTTTCGCCTGCCGGCAATACTATTTTTCTGTATATATGACATTTTGGTTCCCACTACTATTTGGTGGGAACCACTTTGTTGAAAGTGTCAGATATTCGCCAGACGGTGCTGGGATGACGCTTACCCTGAATCTTGTTTGTGCGGGCTATGATTCTTTGTTTATCACGGATCGTATGCGACATTCTGAAACCACCGCACTGGCGATTACGCACACTCAGTGGCAGAAAATGGGAAGCCCGTGATGTATCGCTGGTCACAACACGGGAGACTGCTAAGTTTTCACAGCTTTTTGATTTTGTTGATAAGGGTGACGATTTATCGTCCCACTGTGGCACAAGAGATGGGAGGCGACAATTCCATTAACAAAGCCGTTTTTAAGTGGTAAACGACAACCAAAAATCCTGCCGTGTATTAGCCGCAGTATAAAACTGGTACCGAACAGTGCCAGTCTTTTATCTGGAAACTGACACCTAATCTGCTTTAACTACCGAGTTACTGAGCGTCAACAGTACAGGGAAATTCATAGAATTGGCGATATAGCACTTTTCATGAGCCAAATGGTGCAATTCCACTGCCAGATCTACATCTGATTCGGCAGAAATCACAACGTTAGGCACGAGCGTCACCTCGATGAATTTGCCGCTCAGTCCGTCCATGATCCCACGAGGTGTGTCAGCATAAGTTAACACCCGCACTCCGGCATCGGCACAAAGGTGTAAATACCACAGTTGGTGGCAAGCGCTTAAGGAAGCTAGCAGCATCTCTTCCGGGTTCCAACACCCAGGGTCGCCTAAAAATTGCGGATCTGCAGAGCCCTTCAACAGCTTGCCCTCCGAGCCTTTGATATCGTATTCGCGCCCATAGGCGTTATAGCCTGATGTTCCTGCACCTCGGTTGCCAGTCCACACTAACTCGACCTGATAGTGATGAAGATGTTTTGACATGCGTTGTCCTTAATGGCGTCGATTAATCAGATAATGAAAAAGTTTGTGTCTTATTAACGGCGGGGTTGCCAGGGCGCAGTAGTAGTCGCCCCTGTTTCGGCAACATGATCGCCGCCGCTACGGTGCGTTCACGCCGAATGTCGCCGTTATTGGCCACGCATACGGGCGCGGCGCTGAATAGGGAAAAACAGGCTTCGGCATCATGTGGGCCAGAGGCCAAAAAGGCCTCGGCTTTGCTCAAGCGCTGCACGGACGAATTCCTTGCAAAAATGTTGAGCGCATCATCTGTCTGAAAATCCTGATGCAAAAAGTGATTGGTATGCATCGTTGTCCTATTAGCTTGCCGAGCGTTGCCCTGCGAAACGATACGCCACTGATTGTTCATACTCTCAACACAGATAACCTGTTGGTGGTCACAAAGCGTAAAGGAGCGAGAGCTGGAGAGCGGCAGACGTATCAGCGCTTCCAGTGCGTGCTCTACGCTGGCACAGTTATCCAATATATGGCGGATCGCCAGGTAAGGGGGAATACCTGGCCCCCATTCACCCCCGAGCACCATATTCAACCCGACAGATAAACCAGCCTGATTGATCCCGAGATACCCCAGCAGCCCAGCAAAGCTCAATACTAATGAGGGAATGCGCGTGCTCTGGCAGGAAAAGACGTGGATAAAATCGTCCAGATTACCGTTCAAATCCACTGTCTGAGCCAGCCACGGCTCGGTCTGCAAAGAGGCAATCGTAGTGCAGTCACCGCCGGTATTGATTCGATTGTAACCGAGCACCTCGCGCCGCAGCTGTAACAACCAGGCGAGATCCTGCGGCATCTGAGCGCCTTTAGCTACTCCGTCGATCTCCTGCGCAATCTCCGGCAGCCAGTAAGTGATGATCTGGCGGTATCGGTTGATTTTTTCGCTCAGGCCCGCCAGTGACAGCGGGCTATCACTGAGTTGGTTGAGACGGCACAGGTGATCGTCCGTGAATTGCCACAGTGCCTCCCGGCACTGTTCACCTTGCTGGATCCCTCGGGTTTGCGCGTCACCGCGCAGTACTACGACCGGTACTGCGACGCTCATTGCGCCTCCGCAGGGCGAAGGGCTTTCACGTGTTGCTGCAATGTCTCACTTACCCAAGGCCACTCATTGGCGAGCACGCTGTAGAATATAGCGTCACGTCGCCGGCCATCTGGCATATAGTTGAAGCTCCGCAGGGTGCCTTCCTCTTGCGCGCCGATATTGCGCAGACCTGCCCTGGCTTGAAGGTTGAGCACATCCGTTTTGAATTCGACCCGCAGCGCGTCGAGCGTTTCAAAAGCATGGCGCATCAACAGGTATTTCGCCCAACGATTGATCCCCTTGCCGCGAAAAGCTTCGCCGAGCCAAGACCAACCGATTTCCAGCCGGCTCTCTTTTTCCAACATGTTACCGAAGCTCATGCTGCCGGCAATTTTCCCGCTGGATTTGTCGATGACCACGAAGACAGCGCGCGTGCCGGATTCCTGATCGGTAAGCATGGTGTTAAAAAATGCTTCAAACTCATCGTCATTGCTGACGCGGAAAACAAAATACCGCCAGATATGGCTGTCGTGCGCCAGCGCGCGTATCGCTTCCTTGTCATCTGCGCGAACGGGGCGAAGCAGGACATGTTCGTTTTCCAGCGTGGCAGAGGCCTTGGTTTTCCAGTTCATACTTTTTTCCTTACAGGTGACTTGCCATTTGCGGATTAACATGCGGCGCCAAAATGCGGATTACATCGCCCAGCGAATTCATATGTGCCAAATCATCTTCTGTCAGGCCAGCCAGATCGATGTTCATTTCCCGGCAGAGCGACGTAATAAATAAGATTTTATTCAACGACGTCAGCCCATATGCATCGCGCATATTGGCGCTGCTATCGAGGCTGTCGCTTTCCATCGGGGGCGTCAGCGTAGCGGCAAACTTTTGACGTGCAATGGTTTCCAGATTAGTGGTCATGGTGAAGTTCCTTAACTGCGGTGTTGAGTTCATGTTGGTAACGTTCGAAGATCGCCTTGCGAATCGGCTTGTATTGGGAGGTCAGCAGGCCGTTGTCGATGCTGAATGGCTGGCTCGCAATAACCAGGCGGCTGATGAATTCGTCTTTTTCCGTTATTGCGTTAACGCTTTTCAGGGCGGCGTGGATGGCTTGCGTGTCAGCAGGAGTCGAGGCTGGTGAGATAACTGCCACCAGTTCCGTTTGCTGCGGGCTGAAAATGACGCATTCCGTGATGGCCCCCTCATTGCGCAAACGGGCTTCGATCGGCTGAACGTCAATTTTTTTGCCGTTATCCAGCACGATAACGTTGTCCGAACGCCCTTTGATATATAAAAAGCCGTCTTTATCGATGAAGCCTAAATCGCCAGTACATACGCCACCCTCAGGGGTAAAGATCTTCTCTGAGGCTCCCTCGGGGGCATAGAGGTAGCGGGTGTTTACAGGATATTCGCTGTAAACGATGACGTTGCCGTTATCATCAATCACCACTTTTTTACCGTCGATCACCAGTCCGACACTGCCGGGACGAGATGCGCCGGGATGATTTTTGGTGACAATGCAGGTTTCGTTCATGCCGTATCCCTCATAGAGAGGCAGGCCCATCTGCAGATAAAAATCGAGCGTAGCGGTGTCCGCCGGGGCCGATCCCGTCCACAAATAGCGGATCCGCTCACCAAACAGCGCGCGAGCCTGTGTTTTCATCGCTGCCTCATCGCCACCTTGTCGCAAGATGTGCTGCCGTGCGGCTTCGAAGAAGGCGGGAACCCCCATCACGACGGTAGGTTGCCGTTGTGCCATAAATACGAATGCCGATTGGTAATTGCTCAGCACGATGTCATGCCCATATTTCAGGGCCGAGTAGATCCAGTAACGCTGTTGCAGCAAAGATAACGGCAGGAACACAAACAGGCTGTCTTCCGGCCCGTGTGCGAAGATGCGCTGGACGCCGTGCAACGAAGCGTCGATGCTGCCCACGGTGGCGGCGAGGCCCTTCGGTATCCCGGTCGAACCGGAGGTAAATTTGATGGTGGTGGTGTCGTCGGGGGTGTATTCCACGCTGGGTAGCGTTGCCGGGAAATCGGCGAGAAACGCGTTGATTGCTTTAATGTCCCGGATCGCCGTACAGGCTGTATCGACCTTTTTATCGGTGAACAGGCATTTCAACTGGTAGTCGCGCACCAGCGAAGGCTCAGCGGTGAATTTACCGGGATCGAAACCGGCGGTACGTACCTTTATCCGCAGTGCGGCCAAGTCAAGCAGCACCCATTCAAGGCAGTTATCTGACAGGATACCGATCGTGTCGCCAGCGGTGATCCCCTGCGCGAGCAGGCCATTGGCAACTTGCCCCGCCATAGAATACAGCTCGTGCAAAGGAAGCGTTTTTTGCTCGCCAAGCGTGGCGATAAACAGGCTTCCACCTTGCTCCGGCGGCTTATTAACAATCTCGTTGATGATGGAATAGGTCATAGCTTACCCCCGCGTTCGGCGATTTGATTGGCCATCCCCTGTACGGTATTGAATTGATAGACGGACTCCAGCGGCAGCGCTACGCCAAACTGTTTGCGTACCGATGTTAAAATACGCAGCGCCTTGAGGGAGTTACCGCCCAGGCTGAAGAAATCCTGCTCTACCCCAACGGTTTCGCTGGCCAGAATTTCTTGCCACAGCGTCTGCAAAGCGCGTGCAATATCGCTTTGAGCTTGCTGTGACTCGGCACTGCCGCTGGCTTCGACAGCCAGAGAGATTTGTGCCAAAGCTTTGCGATCGATTTTTTGGTTGCGATTAAGGGGCAAAGCGTCGTGCCAGAGTAGTTGTGCCGGGATCATATAATCCGGCAACAAATGGCCGACCCGCTGGCGCAGCTCGGCGAGCGTCGGCTTATCGCCATTGGCTACCAGATGCGCGACCAGTAGATCGCCATGCGCATTTTTGGCGGCGACAACAGCAGCCTGGCCAATCTCAGGCAATGTAGCCAGCGCGTTCTCAACCTCACCGGCTTCAATCCGGTAACCGTTGATTTTTATCTGTAAGTCAACCCGGCCAAGAATGTCGATGTCGCCGTTCGGCAGATAACGCCCTAAGTCGCCAGTCCGGAAACAACGCTGTCCGCTCAGTTCGTCCACGGGATAACGTTCAAGGGTTCTGGCTTCGTCATGCCAGTACCCCTGGGTTATTCCTACCCCGCTGGCATAGATCTCGCCCGCGACCCAGTCAGGGCATTCGCTGCCTTGGGAATGGCGAATGGCACACTGATTATTCGCATTCGGGCGCCCGTAAGGGATATTTTCGCCGTTACAATCTTCAGGGGCGATCGGGTGGCAAATGTTCCAGATTGTCGTTTCCGTCGGGCCGCCGAGAGACCAGTAAGCGATATCAGGGCGCTGCGTTATCATGGCTGCCGGCAGATCCGGCGGGATGCGATCGCCGCTCATCATGATCAGGCGCAGGCTGTCTGTCAGCATCGTCTGGTGTTCAAACATCATACGGACGATGGCCGGTACCGAATTCCAAACGGTGACACGGTGCATTCGACACAGTGTGGCCCAATGTTCCACATCGTTTGCGCGGTCGGCATCCGGCATCACCAAGGCCGCTCCGGCCGACAGGGCACCGAAAATGTCCCAAACGGAAAGATCGAAGTTGAAGGCGCTGATGGCAAAAAAGCGGTCATCCGTTTGAATGTTGAAACGCGTTTGGCAATCGGCAACTAGGTTCACCACGTTGCGATGGGTCACCATCACCCCTTTGGGATCGCCGGTGGTTCCTGAGGTATACAAGACATAGGCCAGGTCATCCTGCGTCGAGGCGACATCACGAGCCGGTAAAGCAAACGTCTGTTCATCAGGATGGCGCAGGTCGAAACATGGCAGTGAAAGCTCAACGTCAACGTTCATCAACACAACCCGAACGCCTCCATCCTGCAACATGTAGCGGCGGCGTGCCTCGGGCAAATCCGCGTCGATCGGCAGGTAGCAAGCGCCAGCCAAAACGATCGCCATGATGCCGACAATCTGCTCCGGCCCACGGGTCGCGATAAGACCGACAAGTTCGTTGCGCTTGACCCCTTGAGCATGCAGCCACTGTGCCGCTTCTGCGGCGCGATTGAGCAACTCGCCGTAGCTTATCTGCCGTTCCAGGGTACAAATGGCCGGGTTGGCCGGATGCTGGCGAGCCTGAGCGACAAATGCATCGCCGAGCAAGTGATGGGGGATCTCGGCGTCGGTAGCGTTAATTTGCGCACGTAACTGGCGCTGTTTTTCGGGCAGCAGATCGAAGATCTTCCTTTCCCAGCCGCCCGGTTGGCACAGTAACAACAGCATGCGTTGCATACCTTCTGCTATCGCAGCCAGGAACCCCGGCGGGAATGCCGATTTAACGCCGTCCAGCCGGATGATCAACTGCCCCTGTTGTTCAAACAAAAACGTATCTAGCAGCACCTGTGGCGTTTGGCTGAGCGTGTACACTTCGCGGCCCAATAAGGCCAGCGCATCGCCGTTTACGCCTTCAAGCGCTCCCAAAGTACAGTTAAACGTGTAAGGCATGCGCGCATCTGCCAGTCCCCGCGTTTTTGCCATTTCGCGCATGACGTCAATGCCGGAAAAATAGCGGTGATCAATATCCTGATGAAGCTGGGTTTGCAGGCGTTGGGCGCGCTGAATGAACGGGCTTTGATGATCAAGGTGGATCTCGGTCAGCATCGGATCGGAGAAAGGCCCGATCGTTTTGAAAGCCTGTGGATGAATAGGGCGGCGTTCAGAGATTGTCACATTAAGAGTGAAATCTGCACCGGCACCCCAGATATACAGAGTTTCCGCCCATGCGGCCATCAACACTGCGGCGGGCGTCAACTGATGGGCCTGGGTTTGCTGCTGCAATAGCTGCCAACGCGCCGCATCCAGAGTGACGAGATGCTGTGTGAAGCGCGGCGTGTCTTCCATCGGCTTGGCGTTTTGCGGCAGCGCAGGGGCTTTCGGCAACGTTGCCAGCCGTTGCAACCAGTAGTTGCGGGAACGCGTGCTGATGGCATGTTTTTTATCTTGCTCGCGTGCGGCGATATGCTGATGGAAAGCCAGGTATTCAGTCTGCGGCAGGGGTGTCTGATAGTGCTGATACCAGAGTCTGAACAGCAAAAACATACTGATACCGTCCACGATCATGCCGTCATGATTGACGTACAGCACCATGTTATCCGGTGAGAAGATCGCCACTTCGACCTGCAACAGGGAGGCTGCTGGCGATAAGATCCGATGGGATTTCTCATCACGTAGCCGCGCCCGTTCCTGCTGTTGCTCGGTGGCCGTCAACCCTTGCAGATCGCGGCGCGCGATACGCGGAAGCTCGCTGCTCTCATATTGTGCATTGTCGCTGGTCATACGCAGGCGCAGCGCGGAGTGTTCCCGAGCCACGCGCTGTAACGCCTGCTCCAGGCGGTCGATGTCCCAGACGCCCTCTATTTCATGGAAAACCTGATTGGCGACGCCTCCGCCTTCTGCAACCAGCGCTCTGCCGCGATAATACGCCTGCTGCAGAGGCGTCATCGGGAAGGTATTCTGGCTTTCGGATAACCATGAGAGCAGTTCTGTCTTATATGTACGGATCTCCGTCACCAACTGCGGTGGAATGGTATTAGTCATTCCTTCAAGTTTTATATTGTCTCCCTGCGCGCTGATTTTCAGCCCGGCATCTGTGATGCGTTCGAATAATTCTGCCACGCTCATACTGCAGCCTCCCGTTGCTGGCGAGCGATATGCTCGGCGATCGCCCCCAAAGGTTGGTTCAACAGCGTTTCCAATGGTAGATCCGCCTGACATTCGTGCAGCAACTGGTATTGCAACGTCACCGTCATCAATGATGTCGCCCCTAATTGTGTCAACGCTTGTGTCGGATCCAGACGGGCTTCTGGCAGCAATACGCTCAGTTTCTCCTCTAGCCATTGCCAGTGGGGATTTTCATCTTGCTGACGAGGCTCGTAGAAGAAACGCGTTGTCCGCAGCGCAATGCTATTGCCTGGGCGAACCAACTCCACTTGCTGCGGCCATGCGCGTGGCGATTCATTGCCGAGCGCCGCCGCCAGGTTAGCGGCAAACCGTGGCATCAGCGGGCTGGCCATGGTGGAAAGCAGGTGAGCGGCTGCCAGCTCCAGTGCGATGGCTGTGCGATATTCATCGCGCCATTGTTCAATACCTGCCAACAGTTGCTGGCTACGGGAGAAGGCTCGTGTTTCGGCAACCAGCGTTTTTAGATGCTGGGCCGCGCCGCGCAGCGAAAAGCCGTCGGGATTAAGCGCATCGGTAACCGCCTGCAAGCTCCCATTCAAACGTGCCAAAAATGCCACGTGTTCCTTCGTCCAGATGCCGGCGTCCGGCGCTTTCCCTTGGTAATGTGTGTCAACCCGCGCGCCGAGATCCTGCATCCAGCTCTGCCATTGGCCGATCAGCGTGTTGCGCACTTCATCTTCCCATTCCGACAGTTGGAAGTTGGTTCTTTCCTGCTCCGGGCGCGTCAGGCACAAATAGAAACGGACGGCATCGACGCTCTGCGGCGTCAGGATCTCCTTCCCCCATACGGCATGACGGCGGCTGGTGGAAAACTTTTTGCCGTCGAGCAGATAAAATTCGTTGTAGTGGTAATCAATGTCCGGCTGCCATTCCGGGTAAGCCAGATGGTAAAGCGCCGGGTAAAGAATACTGTGGTAGAAACTGTTGTCGTAGCCGAAGAAGTGAACGATCTTCCAGTCCTGTTGAGGGGCATCCGCAGACCAGGAACGGCCCACTTTCTTGCCCAACTGTTCGATGTCATACAGGAATCCGAAGCTCATTTCCGGCCAGACCCAGATCACCTGATCTGCGGTTTCCGCCGGTGGGATCCCCCATTGGGAAGGATGGGAAACGGGAATGGTGAAGCCGGGGCGTGAAAATACGCGGTTGGCCAATTCACGCATTCTGGCGGGCACGCGTCCAACTTTATGATGTTCTGCTACTTGTTGAGCGAATTGATGCAGCGGTAACAAATAACGAGCGACCTGAGTGTGTTCGGGTGTGGTCTGGTTGGCTTTCGACACGGGTTGTGCCATATCCACCACCACGTTCGGCTCGCCGCACTCTTCGCAGATATTGCCATTAGTGCCACCGCCGCAACCAGGGCAAAGGCCGGCAACATCCACTTCGTAGAGATATTTTCCGCTTTGCGCATCACAAAAAGCATCGCTTTCGGCAAACGTCACTTTGCCTTCACCCAGGGTCTTGCTGAAGAAGCGTTGGGTTCCCTCAACATAGCCGGGCGCATCGTTGGTCACGGTATAGTGATCCGGCTCTATATCCATCATCTTCAGGGTTTGTAATATTTCCTGAGAGAAATGGCTTGCCGCCGCCGCCGGGGTGGTGCCTTCACGTTCCGCCAGCGCGATGACATAACTTTGATAGTCGTCCGAACCCGTCATATGCCAGGCAGGATTGCCGAGCATGCGTTGATAGCGGACATAGGCATCCGCGCCCAGATAAGGGCCGGAAAGGTGACCGAGATGCAAATCACCATTCGGCGTTGGCGGTGTGGAAAAGACAAACTGCGGGCGCTGTGGATTTTGCCGTTCTAGGGAAGAGGCGGAGCGTCGGGCATTCTCAGCGTCACGACGGTATTGCAGAAAGAACAGCACATCCTCCTCGCCCGTATTTTCCAGCACGTGCGATTCAAAAGGGGCGAACTGAGCCGCGCAGCCTGCGGTTACCGGATGACGATGGCCATCAACGATTAGCACGCCGGTACCGGCAACGATGACGAACATTTCGCTTTCATCATGCTGATGGCTGTCCGAACGTTCCCCAGGGCGAACTCGTCCCCAACCGGCCGGAAAGTCCATGCCCTCAATACTGCCGATATCAATGCCGAACTGCCTCGACATGTGCGTAGCATCATAACGACGAATAATCATATTCTGTGGTCCTCAAAAAGCAGTTTGCGATAAAAGGTGAACAGCATCGGCGGCGATTGCCGGTGCCAGCCGATAACCGGAGCCGTTGGCTCCACCGGCGAAAATCAGGTGCTCATCTAGACGGGTGACGACAGGCTCTCGCGATGGGCTGTAAGCATCGCAAAATACGCGGCCATCTTTTATTGCTGCGGCCAGTGATGGCGCATAGCGGTTCAGGATCTCGCGCGCCTGCGCCAGATCGTGCGCCTGCAGGGGGGCGATATTTTGCGGCAGAACATCCCATTCCTGGCAGGTATAGCTGAATAGCCAATGCCCCCGGCTGTGGCAGGGCAGCAGAAACGCGTCTTCGTCATGGAAAATGGTCAGCGCCGCGTCCGGTTCCGGTTTTTGGGCAATATGAACCGCGACGATCTTTTTCACCCGGATGCCGAGTTTGGCGATATGTTCTTGCCAAGCTGGCGCAGCCAGCCAGGGGCCTGGTGCCAGGATAACTTGCTTGGCATGTCGGCTGCTGCCATCGCTGAGTGCCAACTGATACCCTCCGGTTTGTGGCCGCAGCGCCATAACGCTCAATCCCTCACCAACCGTTATCAGCGGACGCAGCGCCAACAGCCACTTTTGGATCAGGGCGAAGACATCGGCGTAATGCGCGCCATTGCCATGCAAAATAACCTGCTCTGCGCGATTGATGGAAAGACCCTGCGCAGGATCCAGCGTTTCCTCCGGGGTAAAATCAGCCAGAGGAAGATAACTGCGCAGCGTATCCTCCTGATGCGCTTTGGCGGCAATCAGTTTCATCGGTAAAGAATAAAACGGAGCACCACCGCTTATATAAGGCATATAATAATCATGGCTATAACGGGACATCTCCCGGACGCGTTCGGTTGAGCCGCGAGGGAAATGAACGCCAGCAGAATAAAATGAGCTGCCGACACCACAAAGCCGTTTTTCGATCAGCGAAATAGTTTCATTCGGGTATTTTTTTATTGCCTCACGTGCGATGGCGATACCAATAATACCGCCACCGACAATAGCAATATCGTCTGTGTTTTTCATGGTGTGCTAACATCTTATCTTGATGGTTGAATTATCGTGCCGTCATTATTTTCTTTTCTTCTATGGCGTCATTATTAACGCTGTGCTGGGCGCTATAATTATCCCCAGGTGACCAATCAACAAATGAAGAGAGTTGCTGCCGCGGATATTTGCCACATAAACGGCCCATAATACGCTGTGCCCGCCAGGCATTCAGGCTCAGGTTAACGTCCGGTAAACCTCTTTGCCCACGTACGGCATTTTGCACAAAGATATTGTTGTTCTTGGGGCCGTCCCAAACGATGGCAAAATCATCGTCAACCACAAACTCGTCATTCTCATAGTTTATTCTATCGTGTAAACCAGCCAGGAAGTTTTTTTCCGCCGGGCGATAGCCTGTTGCCCAAATAATTACGTCACCTTCGAGATGTTCAACATGCCCGGCGTCATTATGCTTAAATTCAACATGCCATGAACCAAACGGTGAACGATTGACTTTATGCACCGAACGGCTGGTCATTAAGTCGAAATCCAGTTCACCCGGCGTAATGAATTTCAGACAGTAAAGCTTTTGATAGATTGCCCGCAATGTTGATTCAGAGATGCCATCGGAGGTGAGGACATTTTCTCTATTGGTTTTTTGGCGCAAATGTAAGGGCAACTTACTGAAATAATCCGAATAGCACGGCATGTAAAAATCGTTGGTAAAGGTCGAATCGTCAATTGGGAAAAAATTACGCCGACGTGATATCCAGGTAATATGCTTCGGTCGTTCGCTCTCCGGCTTCGACGATAAATCGAGAAATGCCTCGGCACCGGACTGACCGCCGCCGATAATCACAACACGTTTACCGGCCATTGTGCGGTTCTTTTTCATATATTGACTGATATGGAATTGTGAATCACCCAGCAACGGTGCGGCAAAATCCGGCACCCAAGGCCGGGTGCCGACGCCAATCGCCAGATTTTCAGCGGTCAATTGACGTTTGTCTGTTTCAATGCAGAACACACCATTGAAATCGATGTTTAACACGCGCTCGCCAAACTGGACGTTCTCGTTTTTTTCCGCTGCCCAGGCCATGTAATTGCGAAATTCGCGACGTGGAATTTCATCGAACTGGGCGTTGAGAAAGTGATAAATGCGGCCTTTCTCATGCAGATAGGACATAAAGGTAAACTTATTGGTCGGGTCGGTCAGCGTGCTTAAATCCTTAAACAGGGAAACCTGCAACGTGGCGCCGTCAATCATTTGATCGTCGTGCCAGGAAAACGTGTTTTTTTGATCGAGGAATACATTGCTGACTTCTGGCTTGTCATGCAGCAGGGAAGCCAGACTCAGGTTCGCCGGCCCCGCACCGATACCCAAAAGGGTATAGTGAGAGGGGATGCCCTTTAGTGCCTGTTTCATAAAATTACCCTTATAGGTTTTAGATAATCAATTACTCGATAGCTTCATCGGTTTTGTTTAACGCCTGGCTGGGTACGGAGGCTGAACTTTCGGCAGGCTCTCGGACGCATTGGCTGCAAACCAAGGCGGCGAAGATGGAACCCATCGCGACGATCGGCCAGAAAATCGTATCCAGCGACAGATAAAGCCAGCCGCCAATGACTGGGCCTAGCGCGATCCCCAGGCTGAACATGAAATGGAAACTGCCCAGATAGTGGGACTTCAGATGCGCAGGGCCTGCGTTGGCAGGGAAGGCAAAGAAGACCGGGCCAGAGATGATTTCACCCAGCGACCAAATCAGCGTACCGACGATCAGTGCGGCTGGGCCGATGGGAACGGCGTAGAAAGCGACGCCAGCCCCAATCAGCGTAAAGCCAATTGCCAGCACATATCTTTTGTTGTAGTTCTGGGTGAATTTGGTGATGAACAACTCAAAACAGATCACGATGATCCCGTTCAGCGACACCGCCAAGGTGTACCAGAACAGAGGGATCCCTTTGTCCTCAACATAGAGCGGCAAGGTTGTGATGTATTGCACATAGACGGCCGAGTGGCAAAAGGTTGCCAGCAAGAACATCACAAAGCGGCGATCGGCCAGAACATCCAGGTAGCTTCCCGTGGTCGCTTTGCTGGCTGCGGTTGCCGTTCCCGAAGCCCCATCGGTTCTTTTACCGGGCAGGGTCAGCATCGCCAGCAACGCGTAGAGCGCAGCGATAATCGCCTCTCCCCAGAATAGCCAGGTAAAACTTTCACCGCCCCAGTGATAAAGGGCATAACCGATGAGAGGGGCACCGGTCGCACCGAGGTTCAGGCCCAGGCGATAAATGGCGAAAATCATCGTTTGCCGCTCGGGTGGCGTTTGCCAGGAAAGCAACGCCGCCGAAGCAGGACGGAACAACTGGGCGCACAGGCTGGCCAATGCCACAACGATCAGGATGGAAACAAAGTGGTCAAGATAGAGCAACGCCGCCGTCAGTACCGCTGTTGCTCCCATGCTGATCATGCTGGCAAAGCGTGGCCCGAACCGTTCGCTGATGGCACCACCGGCCAGAGCGCCGATCACCGCGCCAGTGCCGTAAATCGCCAAGGCGATGATGGTTTGCTGGTGCGAGTAACCGAGCGACACCAGATACAACACGATGAAAATTTGCAGGAACCCGGACAGTCTGTTGATCAGCACGCCGAACAGCACCACTTTTGATGACAATGGGCTTTGCGAAAATGTCTCCAGTACGCCCGGATTGTGTATTGAATTAGTCATGTTGCCCCTTCACATGCAGTGTGATTTTTGCTCTAACGTTTTTTTCCAATTGATCCAGTTCTGCCACGTTGCGCGCATCGATAAAAAACACCACCGCACGATCTTCTGACGAGCGTAGAGGTTCCAGGCGCTCGCCGCGCTGTTTATGCACAAACACGGCCCGCAACGTTGGCGCATCATCGCGGTTACCGGCGGAGAGGGTCGGCCAGGGATCGTTATCATTAAGCCAAGCGATTTCCGCTCCGGGCCAGTCCAACTGCACGTCCACCAGGATCCCAGGGGAATGTTCCAGATACACCTGCCGTGCGACGCGACCAGGGGCTGGCAGGCTCACCTGCTCACCCAGCATAATGCGTAAAATGGCCGGTTCGAGAGGTTGCCCGTAGGCCAGATTGTAGAGCGGCAAAATACCATCACCTGGCGTGCGCGAAGCGATCTCCATCAGCCAGGGGCGGCCATTGTGATCCACGCGCCATTCGGTATGTGCGATCCCGTCTTTGAAGCTCAAAGTGTTCAGAACTTGCTGGGTTGCTTCCAGCAGCAGCGCACTGTTTTGATCCTGATTGGGTACCGTATGCGCCAGTTCCACGAAGGTGTTGGCGTGGCTGTCCGTCGTGACTTTGTGGGTGGCGGAGGCAAATATAACTTCACCCTGCTGCGACAGGGTTTCTACGGAATATTCCTGCCCGACAATTTTTTGTTCCAGCAGCAGAGTTTCGTGCGCGGGATAATCCGCCAAAGCGCGGTGAGCTTGCTGTGGTGTTTCAATGCTGAGCACGCCGGAAGAAGAATGCCGAGTTGCCGGTTTCATGATCAGAGGATAAGCCAGCGCTGTTAGATCGATACGGCTGCGTTGCTCTGGCGGCACCATCACGGAATCCGGGCTGAATGCGTTAAGGTAAAAGCGCTGAAGATATTTGCTGCGGCACACGCGAGTTGCCCGTAGGCCGGGCGAACGAATGCCCAAGGCATCGGCGATAAGGCCCGTTGGCTCTACCAGCGTTTCCCCTACGGCGAATGTACCGATGATCTGATATAACGTGCGCCAGTTTTGCAGGGCGGCGATGACACTGGGGTTAAACGACGCTTCTTTATCCAACGATCCTTCGACATAGGCCACGCCGGCAATATGCGATATGGGGCTGAGCTTATTGCGGCGCGCTTCTTCTACTTGCTGGCGGTAGCTTCCCGGCGTTAGAACCAGAATTGTCAGGCCGCGCTCGGCGAGCTGTGTCAGGTAAAGCGAATTACGGCAAATGACCCAAAAAGCGCCTGTTAAAACGAAGGCGGCGGGCAATGGTGTTTTCGTGTTCATCCGGTGGCCTCAGTTAGTCTTGGAAAGCAAGAATTCAGGAATGCGGGCATTGCCCGAAGGCAGATAACGGCGCTGACGTAAATGGTGCTGCCAATCCGGCATGCATGCGTCCAGCGCCACGAGCATGCCGTGGGTAATGGCTTGAGCGATGTCGGTGCCAGGGCAACGATGGCGGCCACCGCTAAAGGAATAACAGGCCGCATGGTTCCGCGCAGGTTGGAAAGCATGAGGCTGTGGGAAGCGGACAGGATCGCGATTCGCCGCCGCCAGCAGCAGCAACACCGTGTCGCCTGGTGCAATCTGGTGCCCGCAAAGCGTTACGCTCTGGGTTGCGAAACGACGGGTGTTCTGTATCGGCGAGGCATAACGCACGGCTTCTTTGATGAACCTGTCAGCAGGCTCGCGTTGCCACTGATCGGGATAGCGCTGCGCCAGCAGCAATGCATTGCCGATGAGCCCGGCGGTTGCGTCATAGGTTTGCGACAAGAAACCAACGGCATTGGCAATCAAGGGGGCTTGTTGCGACCAGCCGCGCTCATTCGCGCAATGCAGCAGCTCTGCCAGCAGAGCACCTTTAGGCGCTTGAGCGATCTCCTTGGAAAACAGAGCTAGTAGTTTCCCGGCGGCGAGGCTGGCGCGCTGCTGGTGTTCCGGTGTGGCGCTGGCGGGAATGCACAATACGAATTCGGCGATCAGCGCGACAATATCCGGCACATTCTGCGGCATGAATCCGCACAAACTGGCGACGACAGCCGCAGGCACCGAGAACATCCAGCTATTGATTTCCTCACCATCTTCTAGCGCACGCCGCGCCTGCTGTTCGGCCAGTTGCCGCACATAGGCCAAGTCGGCGGTAGACAGAGCCTGGATGATGATGCTCTTCAACTGTTGCTGATATTCTCCTTCGCGCATGCGAACCAGTTGGCTAAAGACCTCGCCAGCGGGGGTGCCGACAATGCCCGGCGGTACAGGCTGAGAAGCGGGGCGTACCTGCAAGGTCGGATCGTTGAGTACCGCATCTGTCGATGCTGCATCGCTGACGACCCAGAGCTGAAGGGCGCTGTCAAAATACACCGGTTTTTCACGCGTTAATTGTGCATAATATTCCCATGGTGACTCATGCTCGATAGCGCTGAGTGGGTTAAGTGAGCTGCTCACGATAAATCCTCCCGGTTAATGGCCCGTTGTGTATCCAGGGATGAGGCGATATTCATCAGCAGCGCTTCGGAAGCACCTTCGTAAATGCGTAGTGGCCGGATTTGCCGATATAGGCATTCTAGTTGACTGCCAGCCACCATGCCCGCCGCCCCGAGAAGTTGCAGCGCGCTATCGACGATTTGGCAGGCTTGCTCGCTGGCGAAATATTTAGCGGCGGCTGAATCCCGTGCGAACGGTTTGCCCGCATCGAGTTGCCAGGCGGCCTTGGCGGTCAGCAGAGTTGCTGCGGAAAGTGAAATGTCCATCTTGGCCAGCGTAGCCTGGGTTAGCTGCAGATCCAGCAGGCGGCCCCGGTAGATTTTACGTTGCGCGGCATGGCGCAATGCGATATCTGCCGCACGACGAGCGAATCCCACCGCCGCGCTAGCTACCGTCATGCGGAAGCGGTCGAGAATGTCCAGAGCAATAATAAATCCTTGCCCCGGTTGGCCTAACAGGTTTTCCTGCGGCACCCAAACCTCGTTGAAACGCAGATGTGACCATGAACGCGGTGCGATAGCATCGACAGGTTGAGCGCTGACGCCACGCGCAGAAGCATCGACGATGAAGGCGCTCAGCCCCAGCGGGCCTGGCCCTTCACCGGTACGGGCAATAACGATGATATCGCTGGCAATATCCCCTTGGGCAATCCACGCCTTTTCTCCGTTTAATCGCCAGCCGCCTTCGCTGCGTTGTGCGTTCAGCGTCAACGCGGCGATATCGGTTCCGGCCTGTGGTTCGGATAACGCGAATGCCGCAATGCGCTCTCCGCGCGCTAACCCTGGCAGGTAGTGCTGGCGCTGCGCATCATTGCCGTAGCGCTGGATCACGCTGGCACTGAGAGATTGAATCGACCAGGCGAAGTCGAGCAGATCGTCGAAGTAGGCCAGCGTTTGGCGGGATAAACAGAGCGTGCGCGCATCGTTTAACGCCGCATTGTCATGATCCTCCAGGTGGTCAAGCCATCCGGCTTGCCCCAGCAGATGCAGCATCTGTCGGCCCTGTTCCGCTACCGGCAGGCGGCGCAACGACTGCAGAATTTCACTCTGTTGCTGGCACCACAGATCCAGTTTCTGCACATAATGCTGGTGCTCGGCGGTGAAGAACGGCATCGACAGTTGCGTCGGATCATGGCTAATACATTGATTCACTGTGCTTCCTTACATAAACGTTAAAAAGGTAATCAAATCAATACTTCGCTATATGTCTCAGTGGCAGACGCCCCATTTTTCAGGTCTGTCTCAAGGAACCATGAGAAAGAAGCATAACCTCGCCATATCCGCCGCCAGCGTTGCTGACGTTCATCCGGCGTCATATTTGGCGGCAGGTCTTCCATATAGGCGATAATCAAATCAACGGATTGCCGGGCGTGTCCGGCAGAAAAGTTGTCGATGGTCAGGTGGGCTTCCTCGTAAACGGTATCGAAACCGTAACGACGTAGCTTCTGGATCTCGTGCGTACGCATTTCACCTAGCCCCAGCATTTCAATCCCCAAGTTGTAGCCCAGTAGCTCTTCATAGAATGAATCCGGGAACAGGGACATGCCCAACTGGTGCAGGGAGAAGTCGTAGATATCCGGCAATTCCTGCTGGTGGCAGAATTCAGGGTCGCGGATATGTGGGAGCGTAATCCCCATGCTGTGCAACACACGCAGGATCAGGGTGATATGATTTTTTTCCACGTCGCCGCGCCCCATCTCATCCGCATAAATGGCCAGCATCATGCCGTCGCTGCGGCTCTGACTGCGCAACACGCTGCCGAAGCGATGAGCCCAGGCACCGTCAATCATGCTGCCCAGCGCCATCAGTTTCTGGTTGAAGATCACGCTTTCACGATCGGGTAGGGTCGCCAGCCGCTCCAGGGGATTAACCAGTTTTTGCCAGTAAATCTCATCCATCCGCGCCCGCAGTGCCTCTGGGCTGTAATCGAACTCACTGGCATCGGTGTAACGTCCCCGCTGACCGCAGGCAAACAGCGCCTGGGCTTGTTGCAGCGTGTCCATAGTCCGTTGTTTGAGCGCATTAAGATGGTTGGCATAATGCTCAATGTTCACGAGGCGGTAAAACAGCGTGCGGGCTTCCGGTAACAGTGGCACCGTTTCAAGGATGAGCAGCGACTCAATGCGGGCGCAACGGAAGTGCTCACACCAGACGGCCGCCTGCGCATCACCCGGCTCCTGGAACTGGCTCAATGTAATTTCGCGCTCATGCTGTTGGGCGTCGGCAATCCAACCAGCTATGATTTCAGCTTCACGCTGGTTGAAAATGCCAAACATGGCACCGCCAAAACGGATAGCATGCATGAAACGGCAACCCTTCGACTTTTCGTTGGTTTGCCGTAAGTACGGTGAGCGTTTAAAGGCGGTCAAGAACGCCGTCATCTCGGCCACGTCATCGACGCTCCATTGGCTCAGCGCTTTTTTCTCCAACATGATCAGTTGGTGCTGTTTCCCTGCGAAAGGAAAATGACGCACCATGACCTCGGCCATGCGATCGTCAAGCGTTCGGGCAGCAAGCTGCTCTTGTTGCGTCAGCAGCATGCTGGCATGGCTCAGTTCAAGCTCCGTCGCCAGGCTGGCCGCACGATAAAACCGTTGCAGATCCTCCTGGCCGTTCACCGAGTTATGGCAGGCGCTTATCCAGCCCTCCAGCAGCGTTACGCACTCACCGCAAGTTAACGACGGCGGCATTTCCAGTAGTGCGTCATCGAAACCGAGCGAGTAATAAGCAAAATGAATACCGGCGATTTCTGGCAGGTAGCTTGCGGGCAAGCGGGAAAAGGCCAGCCAAAATAGGGCCTGCCAGAGCGTCAGCTCAGTGCTTTGCAGCTGTACTGGCACACTAGGAACGCCACAAAAAGGAATGGTGATGCCTAACGCGGCAAAGCGGCGCTGGCGCTGCTGTTGCTGGCCGTGATCAAGTTCTCCGAAGCCCTTCACCATAAAGTTATGAGCATTTAGCAGGTTCACCACGGCGGCGGGTTCGGTGGCAGGTTGAGAAACCCGGTCAAGCCAGCATCCGGCCAGCATTGAAAGCAGTGCCCGCTGCTTCAGCAGTATGTTTTTGTCTTGTTCATCAGACCGGAGTAGCCTAGCTGCGGATTGCGCCAGTGTGGCTTTCGCCCCGTTGATATACGCCTCAAAAGCGGCACGTTCCCAGTGCGACGACAACGGTTGCGCGGCCAGGAATGTCTGGATCAACTGCAAGGCCAGAAGTTGTTGTGTTTCGCTTTCAAGGTCGCCGACCAGGTTGTTATAAAGCTCATTTACGTCCGTGCTGTTACGTAGCGCGATCAGCGCGGCATGGGCAGCGGGCGAAAAATGAAATTTTTCATCGGGCAACGAGGTGGTGTAATCGGTGAATGAGAAAGACATCAGGCGATTCCTTTTCGCAGTAACAATGAGGCTCTGGCTCCGGGGATGCTTACCGCCAACTGGCATAACGCAGTGTCACTTACGATCCCGTCATTGCAGGCATCAATAAAATTGATCAGCGGATCGGCGGCAAAGCAATGGCCGAAACGCGGAATATTGTCGGTATAAAGCTGCGTCTGTTGATAACCAGCCTGCATTTCATTCAATTGACACAGTGGGAGATAAACGTTGCTGTGAAACAGACGGGTGATATCACTGAGCGTGATGCCCGCAGACGAAAACAAGTCCTGATTTACTGCTTTTACCAACCCGGCGGACAGCCCCTGATGCAGTTGGCTATGGTTTTGCCGCCCGCCGCTGGCAATCAGCATGTTCCCCTGCAAAGGCGCGTCGTCGGCATGGCAAATCAGGCAACTGGCGGCACCATCGGAGAACAGTGCGAAGTTCTCCATCCGCAGTTGTTCATCGCTGATGGCGTCGCAGGTGATGATTAATATCCGTCTGGCTTGAGTGCTCTGGATCAGGCTGTGGGCCAGATGGATCCCTTTCAGCAAATTCGTGCAACGCCCGAGGGATACGCCGATGATCTCTGACTGTTCCAATTGCAGCATAGTGGCGAACTCGGCCAAAAAGCGTTGATGCGCCTCCGTACCGCTTTGTAACGAGGAACTGCAAACGATCGTCGTATCGATGTCCTGCCCTGTGTAACCCGCCTCGGCAAGCGTCATCCGGGCCGTTTTTATCGCCATCTCCGTGATGGAGCTGGTCGTTTGGTATATATTCCCCCAGCCCCATAAATCCGCCTGCAGCGGCATCGCAAACTGTTTTGCCCTGACCTGATGATCCGCCAGCTCATGCCAGGCAAGCTTTTGCTCACCCAGCACATAATGCGCAGCCAGTAACTTGCTCTGTGGGGTTACGTCAACGTTCAGCACGGGAGATCTCCGCTTTCAAGAAGCTTGGCTACGTCAAAATAGCCGACGGCGCGATCGAGGAACTGGCAGGTGCCATGCTGCTGTAATTCCTGAAGTGCCGTGACGAATCCGCCCAGAGCGGCGCGCGACAAAGCAGAACCCAGGCTGACGCGGGTCACCCCTAAGGCGAACAACTCCGTCACGGATAGACGATTACCCGCACCCAGCAGTACGTTCACCGGGGCGTCTATGGCCAGGCACACCGCCCTGATCGATTCGGCGTCCGGTAAGGCCGGGGCGTAAAGCACATCGGCACCGGCGTCACGGTATGCCTTGAGGCGCGCGATCGTGTCCTTAAGATCGTGGACGCCATAGAGGAAATTCTCCGCCCGCGCGGTCACGGTGAAGGGAAAAGGTAAGCGCTTTGCCGCTTCCACCGCCGCTTCTACGCGGGCCACCGATATCGCAAAATCCCGGATCGGGTGCGCCAAATCGCTACTGTAATCTTCAATCGATCCGCCGACGGCACCGCTATTCGCGGCGGCACGGATAGTCTGCATGATGGCGTCAGCGCTTTCGCCGAAGCCATCCTCCAGATCGATGGATACGGGAAGCTGCGTCGCTTCAACCAGATCACGAGCATTTTCCAGCGTTTCTTCAAGCGTTACGGACTGTGCCCGATCCAGTTTGCCGAGAGAAAATGCCAGCCCGGCACTGGTTGTCCCGATTGCCTTAAACCCGGCGTTCTGCATCAAAATCGCGGTTCCACGATCCCAAGGGTTCGGCATCACGAAGGACGAACCCGCGGTATGCAATTTTTTGAATCGTTCCGCCTTTTGATATTGGCCAGAATTATCGGGTGACGCATTCGCCGTAAACATAAATAACCTCAGCAAACGTATATCTATATAAAGATGGAATTATCATCGATTTTTTTTCGACTTTGTCGAATCATCTCATCGATGGCATTAATAATGATTTCTGGATAATCGTTAAAATAAAAATGATTGCCGGATACCTGCTTTGCGCCAAGGAAATACTGAGTGTGCGCTTGCCATTTCAATAGGCTCTCGAGCGGGACATGGGCATCATTTTCACCAACGATAGCCATGATTGGGGTACCGATCGGCGCAGAGTATTGATGGCGGTATCCACTGATCAGCTTGAAATCGCGCTTTAATTTTTCAGAGACAATGTCATTAATCAATGAATTATGCGCGAGATTCGCATCAATGCCGTTGAAATAGGCAACTTCCTGAATAAACGTATGGTTGTCCATTTCAGCCATTTTAACGATGCGAGGTGAGGGGATTTCCGTTGGGCTGAGGCTGGCGGAAATAAGTAATCCATTGGCTGAGGTGCGCAGTTTTTTTGCGACCTCCCAAGCGAGTATTGCCCCCATGCTGTGACCGAAGAGATAAAACGTCTTATCAGCTTCCTGCGCAATCGCAGCAGCAATAGTATCTGTCAGCGTATTGATATCCGCCGGATAATCCTCAGCGTAGCGGCGACCGGTTCCAGGCAATATAACCGCCTTCATAAGCAGATCGTTCGATAATCCAGACTGCCAGTGCAGGTAATCCTCTGCGTTGCCTCCTGCATGAGCCAGGCAATAGAGCACCGAATCATCTGGCCGTGCTTCTCTGGCCGTTGTAAACCAATGATTCTGTCCAAACCCGTGGTTCATTCTTGAAGCAACTCCTGTTGCAGGCATCCCGATTATCTCCATTGAAGCTAAATACGGAACAGGTTAATTAATGAATTTAACATTTAATTTACATTCGATATCCTAACGTTTTTCCTTAACTGATGTACATCAGTATTTAACTGATGCTGTCACCCCAAAAAAACCAACCAATAAAATAAATTATTTAATATCAATTGGTTATTGTGATTTTGTTTGAGGCGAGATGGCGCGGATGCAACGGGCGCATGAAAATGGGTTTCGCAATGGAGCGGTGGAGGAGCAACGTTATGAATATCTTAGCTCATTTATTCATCGCCGTATCATTTCTGAGCACCGGCATGGCTGAGGGTTTTTGACGCATCGTTATCTATCGCCATGCCGAATGTTTCATAATTGTTAAATGTAGTTATGGCGTTTGGGATAGACATCATTTAAATAGAACTGGCCGATGGCATTGACCTTCCAGCGTACCGGATCGTGCAGCGTATGCGTGCGGGCATTGCGCCAGTGGCGGTGTAAATTGAGTGATTCTCTGGTCGAGCCAGCGCCTGCAAACTCGAAAAGCTTATTACTGGCCAATATGGCAATTTCACTTGCCAGCACCTTGGCAATCCCCACGCGCACGGAAAGTTGGGCAAGCTCGCCATCGGTGTTGATGTCCGTTTCGTCCAGCTCTCCAGCCACCTGATCCAACATCGCGCAAGCGGCGGCATAGTGGATTTCGAGATCGCCGATCCCCGAAATAAGATAGGGGTCATCACTCGCCTGCGCGGTACCGCTGTCAATCCACGGGCGGGCTGTTTGCTTGATATATTTTATCGCCTCGTCGATGGATTCCCGCGCTATTCCGACATCAATGGATGCATGGATCAGCTGAGAGGCTGCACCTATCGGATAGTTGCCAAGAAACGCTTCGGTAAATGGAATAATATGTTCCTCGTTAACCACGACGTTATCCAGCAATACGGTGCCGCTCGCCGTCACTTTTTGGCCAAAGCCCGACCAGTCGGTTTTTATCTCCATTCCCGGTGCATCTTTTGGGACAAATGCATGCATGAATATGCCGAAATCACCTTTGGCGACAATCCCTATCCAATCTGCGTGTATGCAGCCCGTCGCGTAAAATTTTTTGCCATTCAGCCGCCAGCTCCCGCTTTCCTCAGTCAGCGTTGTCTGAATATTGGCTGCATTTTTACCACCGATTTCCGAAGCTGCCTGGGCAAACTTCTTGCCTGCCAGGATTTCACCAAAGAAAAACTTTTTCTGAGAAGGGGTGGCAACGGCATTGAGGAGATCAACTATATGAAAATGACTACGGGGAATTTGTGCAATCGAGGGATCGGCAGCTGCAATGAGACGCGTGATTTGGCTGAGGGCCTTATAGCCTAAGTCTAAACCACCATGCTCTCTGGGAACTGTCACCGCCCAAAGTCCGGAAGCTGCGTAGGCATCCACCTGTTCTGTGCTGAGATGACGGGTTTGATCCCTTTCAGATGCGCTGTTGCGTAACCATTGTGCAATATCATTAGCATCAGACAATGATTTGGAGAACTGTGGGCTGATCGTTGATTTCATAACACATGACTCCGAAGTTATCGCTTTTGGAGTAGGTATATTAGTCGTTAAAAAATGTTTTCACTAAATTATTTTCGCCGATCTCATCAGAAAACCCTTGGTTGAGCTATTTAAATTGAGTTACGCAGTCTCACGTATATCCCAAGAGATATTAAATCAGTTTTTTATTGATACACCCTCAGTTAAATACTCATGTACAGGATTTGCCGCTCTACTTAATATCCTTGTTGTCAGAGATGTAAATAATGATGCCATATAAGTAGAGGGTTAAAGTGATTGCGATTATATCCGTATTCCTACTGGCTGGGATTGTAAAAGGCGTTATAGGTCTGGGATTGCCGACGATATCAATGGGATTATTGACAGTCGTCATGCCACCTGTCAGCGCGGCTGGTTTGTTAATCATTCCTTCATTAGTGACAAACATATGGCAATTATTCATCGGCCCAGCATTTCTTATCCTGATAAAAAGGCTATGGGGATTTATTGCGGGCATCTTTATTGGCACGTTATTTAGTATCTTACCTGGATTAACGTCTACATCGTCATGGACAGAAGCAGCGCTGGGTATTGTTCTTATCATATATGGTTTTTGGGGGCTTGTTGCTAAAAAACTCCCGTCTCCGGGTAAGTCCGAAAAGTGGCTCTCACCGCTAGTGGGTTATATTACCGGTGCAATTACCGCAGCAACGGGTGTTTTTGTTATCCCGGCAGTACCTTACCTGCAATCACTCCAATTAAATAAAAATGACCTAGTTCAGGCTCTCGGTTTGGCCTTTACGGCATCGACTGTTGCATTGGCAATACATCTGTCACTGGATAATAAACTGGAACAGGTTGATTATTATTTGTCCTCCATTGCGTTAATTCCTGCAGTTATAGGGATGTATATTGGCCAATACTTGCGTAAGGTGTTCAGTGAAGTCACTTTCCGACGCTGTTTTTTTATCGGACTGATCGCGCTGGGAGCCTATATGGCGCTTAAATAATCAGCCGGATATTGCACAAGGAAATCAACAAACTCTTTTACATAGCCAGGTAGATCGGAAAAGTCCCGTGCGCAGATGATCAGCTTACGGTCAGCCCAACTTTCAGACAACCGGATAATTTTACTGCGATGGTTCGCTTCATAACGCATGGCGGCATGCCTTGGGATAATCGCGATACCGACACCACTATTGACCACTTGCATAACGGCATCAAACGTCACCATGCGAACTCGGTAGTTAAGGCGATGCCCCAGGTTTTTGGCATGTTCTTCGAGATGCTCCTGAAGTGCGCTACCTTCGGATAATCCGATAAATTCAGCCGTGATAATTTCTGCAAAACTCGTGCTTTCGATATCTCGCCAACGGTTATTGCAAGGTGCAAATACCACTAGTTCATCATCACGAAATGGTAACGAGACTAACCCGTTTAACTGTGCTGAATCAGCAACGATACCCAAATTGGCCGTTTGATTTTTAATGGCCGCGACAATGTCATAACTGAGCATCTCTTTAACGGAGACGGAAATATTTGGCTTGCTGAGCAAATAAGGGCCAATCAGCCTAGGCAGAAATTCGCTCTGTGCCGATGAATTGCACAGCAGATTGATGTGTCCACGTAGCCCTTTGCCATACTGATGCAATTCACTGCGCATGTGATCCACTTGTTGCAACACAATATTGGCGTGGCTAACCAGCACGTATCCCGCATCTGAAAGCACCACTCCTCTTCTTGAGCGGCTAAACAGTGGGACGCCGAGCTCACTTTCCATGCCACGAATACGTCCGCTGGCCGACTGTAAGGTAATATTTGACAACTCAGCACCGCCAGTAATGCTCCCTGCTTTATGAACATTCAGAAACAAACGTAAATCGATAATATCAAACCGCATAAGAAAACATACTCCGCTAGATTTGTAGCCTGTTATCTGGCCTTTCGTTGATGGTTAACTGAAATCTACAGCTTTTCCGTATATACGCGGTTAACTTGAAGTAGCTAAAGTGGTTACGGTACAGCCACTTGTTCATGCCGGGTACGGTGTAACGGATACCCCACCACTCATCAATCCTCCCAATCTCCCAATGATAGTCTGCGTAGGTAAGAAGATTATCCGTCAGATAGGAGATAAGTTCTGCTGTCTGTTCCTTGCTGAGATGGCTGTCAGAACCGCCATTTTCGGGCTTAAGTTTTTCTTCGTTAAGCCAGTCATTCACATGACTGCGAACCGTTGTTTCATCAATCAACTGTGATTTGGCGATTGTGGTTGTAGTCCAGCTATCAGCGGCAAGGTGAACGCATCGAATTCGGTCACGTACACGCGGGTCTCTGCTTCTCTTGTGCGGCATTTTCAGGGCGATCCGTTGTTCAGCCGTCAGTTCTATTTTCATGGCTCTGAGCATGATCCTCATCGGCTGGGAAATCAAGCACCTTCATTGATCACAGGCATAAAAGCATGTTAGCCAACTGATGAGACTAGCAGTTAAATCATTGAAAAAAAGTGATCTACACAGTTTCTCCTGAAGTTTGGCTGGTGGGGGCGACTCAATCTCGCACGATTCCTTCCATAAAAAACCGTCAAACGCTGGCTTCTTCGGAACGAGATCGTCAGTATCTAGATATTGCCACCGAATCAGTTATCAGTGTTCTCGCTGGAGCACTGAGTTGTTAGCAATAAAAATCAATGAGATAACAGGTTGTAGTTTGCACGCATCGACGGTTCGCCGGTGGCTTCCCTCGGCTGGATTGGTCTGGCGAAGAGCTACACCCACACTGCGTATTAGGGACCCACATAAAGAAGAGAAAATGGCAGTTATCGCTGAGACTCTTGCCCTGTGCAGCGCTGAGCATCCAGTATTTTACGAGGATGAAGTGGATATCCACCTCAATCCCAAAATTGGCGCTGATTCACAACTTCGTTGCCAACAAATACAAGTTGTTACGCCGGGGCGGAACGAAAAATACTATCTGGTCGGTGCATTACACAGTGGCACGGGAAAAATCAGTTACGTCGGTGGCAACAGCAAATACTCGGGGTTATTTATCAGCTTGTTGAATACCTTAAGAGCACGTACCCCGCAAGCTGACTTCGGTGGTGTAGATATGATCTTTGCAATATGGGCAGGTTTTTAATCCCACATAGTTCAGTTGACACTGCAGGCAGGAATAATACTCAAGAGAGGGCTTGCCAAGTTGAGCAATGACAGGTGGTCTTTGCGTTGTCGGTCGACAGGACGACAGCCAAGTGCACGATGTTAGGCGATAACAGCAATTTTGAGGAAGATCACTACGTGAATAGTGCAAGTTTCGCGCAGTTTTTTAAATTGCATAGTGTGCCTCCGTGTAGAGAGATGGACGTCACAGTGATCAATCAGTCAGAACTTCGATACTGTGCTCACTGGTATGGCAAATCAGGCAATAGCGCTCTCCGTGATACTCAGTGTTACAACCCGCGCAGCACCAGTTAGCTTTTTGGACGATAGGCCTTGCATCAGGTACATAGCGACGTAGTAGCTTGATACGCTTTATTTCTGAACGCTCAGGTTTGACGTAGGGGCAGTATTGGCCTCGGGCGGTTAACGCGTTCTGCCGATGTTCAAACCAGGGGCGTTCCGTGTGATATTCCGGATGGAACGTCATCGCGCTGTCGCAAACATGGCAACGGTAGCAGTCGTAAGGTGCAGACTGTGCGGTTCTGGCCCCGGTCATATGATCATTGCCGTCCAATGCCATAAAGGATTTTGCGTACATCATGTTGGTTCTCCGCACGAGCTTACGCGCCCCAAGGGTGGGCAGAAAGTCGTGCTATCGAAGGGGAATGAATGAAATCAGGTCAACGAGCGGGGTGACGCAGTTGGTTAATAATCGGTGGTTTATCGGGTAGTGCGTACAACGGAAGATAACTGCATCGCTTTGTTGCTAAGCGCAGCATACTGGGATGGGTAGGTATCGGGTTCACCACGGGCAACCTGGATGTAAATGGTTTCCGGCAGCAAAGTTTGTACCCACTCGTTAGACGGATCGGTAGCTGATGACCAGGCTTTGCTGATGAGTACATTCATGGTATCGATTTGCGTCTGTAACGAAGGGTCATGGCGGACGCTGTAGAACGTATCCTGGTTCAACAACAACAGTATCGGGATAACGCTATCGCTATCGCCCTCAACACCCCACAATAGGCTGATTTGTGTCGGCGGTGCTGTTTTACCTGCTGATTGGCGGCTGTCGATAAATACGTTGATCAACTGGAGTAAAGCAGCGTGAAACCGGGTTATCAGCGTGTTGAGGGGCTGAGTTGAAGGATCGGGTAAGCGTAGTGTGACCCGTAATGCGATCAGCCTCGGATAATGATCAATGGCAGCTTGAAGCGTGTGTTTGATGCCGTGTTTGTCGAGTTGAGTGGGGGGAAGAAGAGCTCTCATCAACATTGCCATCTGTTATCAGGCCTACTCTGGGAGCCAACGGGTACGCTGAATAGGGCGCTGTGGCAAAAAGAGCAGGGTTTGGCACCTGTGTATTGTCGATGGCATTGAGTACATATCCAGCGGGTGGCAGCGCTAACTGGATTGATGGCGTTGATCTTTTGCATGTGAGTTTCCTTGTCTGAGCAATGTGAAGCGCGGGCCCTACGACATGTTCAGAGAACATCGCATGAAGCAGGGATCGCGAGGCGGAATTGAGTAAGGCTTGGGGTCGTCGAATGTGAGTTTTTTCAGTTGGCTCTGTGTGGTACGGCCATTACGCGAAAGGGTGTTAGTGGTAGTTGTTGTTGCTCATATCATTGTGTCAATTTTTGTTATCTGTAGGCTGTAATCGGGGAATACGAACCTTCATGCTGAGCGTGGTTTCTCGATGTTGGGGCAAATCTCGATGGCTGCCTCAGTCAATTGCTCGAGATCGTGGATGAAATGCGCAGGCTGATCGCCCTGACCAAGTATCAGTTCCACCGGGCAACTGCAATGAAAACAGTAGAATGACCATAAGTAAGGGAACCTGATCTCATCGGTCGCATTTATCAGGTAACCATATTCGTTAATAGCCATTTTCGCGGGTATTTGTTTCATAAAGAGCCCTGTTGTTGAACTGAGAGAAGGTATGCCGTAGCAGACGCAATGGAACTTCTGCTCAAAGCATTGGCTTGCACTGTCATAAATTACTTTTGGCTGTACCCGATTGACCGATCCGATGCGCTGTAAACCTTGCTACGATCTTTGGCAAGATAACTGGCTCGGAATACGAATGCCTTGTAGTGATCATCGAAATCAGGCTTGCTACGATCCAGCACGTAAGTCGGATTGTCAGGGAAATGCACCAATGCACGGTATTCATCGTAACCATGTAACCCTAATGCGCTTAGCCATGCCTGCTGGATCATGGCGCTCAAATCCTGGCTTGCCGGATCAAAACGCCCCAATTGCCAGAAGAGATCTTTGTTGAAGAACAGGAGGGTGTGGTAATGCGGGTAATCTAACGTTTCAATTTCCCTTACCCAGTAATAACGTAACGTACAGGGATAAGTCCGTTTGCCCTGTTTTGTTAATCGCTGACGATAGCTTTCGATCTTAGCCATCAGCGATCGTATGAAACGGGTCATCAGGTCAGGAGATAGGTTAGGATTACAGGGGGGCATATCGTTGTTAAACCAAGTAGGGGAGAGCCGTAGATCAGCACGAACAGCGAATGTTCGAGGATGATCAGCCAGGGCATTGTTAATGATAAACTCTAATTTCTCCAGATAGTTATCGTTCAGAGGACCATGGCGATGATCGAGAAAGCTAGGGCTAAACATGATTAAGTTCCTTTCGGGGTGAATGAAGACTACAGCTCATCCTCAGAACAAGATCTGCTGTGTCATGATGGATGCGTGTTGTTTGGTTTTAATCGCTAGGAAGTGGGTATGCTGTAAGTCAATCGAGGTATCAGATGAACTAAGTGGAAGAGTATCTAACTACACGTAGGTCAAACTAACCAACTGATTGTATATATTACTATTACCGACATTACTTTTGTGTTTTTACACCGAAATCACACCTTGTAGATGATGATTCAATCAATATTTGAATGAAATATTACTCTCAAGTTAGCTCTCATAAGATAATAAAAAATCCCCTCGATTTATCTTCCCCCTTGAACTCTCAATACGCTCCAGCATCCAGGCTTCCACTTCGCTTTTAAGCCAGCGCGAACTTCGCCCGAGCTTAATCGGCTTGGGGAATGCTCCGTCCTTGATGAGCTTGTAGAACCATTTGTCACTTAACCCGGTAAATTCCGTGATGAAGGTCATATCGACCATTTTATCGCTCAACAAAGGAATGGCGTTTTTTTCATCGGTATCAGTCTCATTGGTTGGTGCTGAGTCAGTCTTGTGAGTCATGGTATTGCTCCCGTAAGTTTGGTGTTGGCTTGTTGCCTCGGGAGATCGATGTTGGTTGCCATTGGTTGGGGAACCGTTATCTACCTCATACCATGTCACTGAATGTAAAAAGATACTTATTATTTGAGAAGTTCCAGCTAAACGGGCACATATAAACTCTGGAATTGACTTATGGCTAGGCTACTTAGTTTCAGTCTGGCGCGGCCATCATTGCTCCATTGTGGCCAAAATACTCTTGCTATGAGGAGTAGGCACTCGACAGTGGTTAGGGGGCCAAACGGTTACTGAGTTTTGGTTCGGTGGGTGACACTGGCCCCAAACTAACGCGTGGGTTGTCGCTTTAACTCCCCCAAATCAAAGGTATCTATGCCTGGTACATGTCGCGGACACCAATCGTCGAGAGTGGGCTAATCAATCTTTGTTCGTCACTGTTGGCATGGCTGGACATTATGGTATCCAAGTGCAATCAACAAAACATTAAGTGTTAACGTACTTTTTTCATAAAAATAACGCTGCACAAGGTATGTTAAATACTAATTCACATGCCCTGTTTACGTAAAGTAAGTTATTTTACTATCTTCTGTTTTTAATCTTTTTAGATGCTTTTTTTCGTCTGTTTTTAATCTTGTTTAAATATTTGTTGACAATGCTTTGTTTTGTGTTAACTCTGTATTTGTCGTCTTTTGATATCCGTTGCTTCCGGTACCTATGGTGATACTATGAAAGATAATGATAATCATTTTTATGAGAAGGGTGTTCAAAGTACTTCATCTACCGATGGCTCTCTGAACCCCCAGCAAGGTGTGGGTACTGAGGGCGAGAATTCTGTACCATCACCTGATTTATCTGATGACAATGAGTTTGTTCGAAAACTCAACCGGGTCGCTGAATCTTCAACGTTTGAATACATCAACGAAAAAATGAAGAAAGACAGGCTGGTGCCTGCAGATTTCAAATGGCTAAAGGGAAATGCAAATGAACGCGCTATTTTTTGGGTTTGGTTACTCTTAAAAACCCTGCCTAAAAAAAACAATCTGACATTTATTTATATATCTCAGAGGAACTCATCGGAATGGGGGAGGGAATTATCAGATGGCGATATTCTCTACGAATATTTTCGACTTCCTAACGAGGCCTGTAGCACAGTAGAGAGAAGTCGTATTATTATAGATTTCTTTAATGCTCTGGAAAAACAAAGTGATTCTATAACTGCTCGTAATCTTCTTACAGCCACTCGCTCTATCTGGGCGAATGTTATATATCCGGTCAGGAGAGTCCAATGGCTGAATAAAAAGAGTGAGTCAGAACTTGATGGGATTTGGGACCATTTGCTTAAGAAAAATGGATTCGAAAACTGTATTCTTAATGAATTTAGACCGGTAGATAATAATGAGCGTCGCCTAGCTATTATTGGAGCGATAGATAACTATATTTCATATGGTGACTCACGTGACATTAATACCAAAAAAGCAATTATTGAAGAAGTCTATAAAAATTTCTTGCAAACTAAACGTAGAGAGAAAATTGCGGCCGGAAATAAAAAGGCTGGGCTGAATGCTGAAATATCGCAAAAAGCCAAAAAAGCGCTAGTGAAAATGACAGAGGAAAAAGATACTAGGATAAATAAGTTTCTTGAGAAACTAATATTAGACGAGTACTCAAGGTACAATAATAAAAATTAATACTCTGTGTGAACTAAGTGGGTATTAGATTGCAGTAATGAAGTGCCAAGCGAAAATCTGGCATTTTCTCGAGCAACTCAATGCTGAATTTAACTTCACTGTCAGTAGGGAAAAGCACGACTCATGGTTTTTTCTGCGCAGAACTGGCTCTTATTTTTCTCCGTTTATCCGAATCAAAGAGGAAATTATCATAGATGTTATTAATAAATTGATTGATAAAGACATACTGCTGAGCCCTCCATTTATCAACAACAGAGTTGGTGTTTGATTCTTTGTTACCAGGATTTTGTTTTATAGTTCTTGTTTTATAAAAGCCATTAAAGAAAGAAGAAAATAAATCCTCTTCGCCGCTTTGGTACAAAAGTGAGAAAAAAAGAGCATCACCCAACATCCTGAGTTGCTTATCGTCAGTAATTATTCTTAGCAGGTGACACAGCACATCGTACTGTTCTTTGTACCCAAGTCGATTACATTCCAGTAATAAAAGAGTGAACGAAGGGGCTCTACCTAATCCAATACTGCGATATACCATTGTATCCAAATTAGGATCGCGCTCCATTTCATTTCGTGTTAATGGAAATCTTGCGATCATTTCATCTGCACGTTTTTTTGTTTTATAGGATTGGGTCAGCGTAGAATATAAACTTTGTGTTTTACAAACGGGAATATCAGACCTTGTGGTAATAGTTTGCAGAAAAGCATGTGCTTTACGTCTGATGAGTTTAGGAACAATGATGTGTGAAGTCGGTAATGAAACCATCAGTGGAAAAGGTCTTTGAAGTTCGCAAATTTCTACCCAAGATGAAAAACCGTCAACGCTCTTTATTTGCCCCACCGCCAGTTGTAGGCAATAAAGATGGCGAACCGTATCAAAATCAAGTGTTGGCACCTCAATGTTTTTTTCATTATCTGCTTCGTCTGGAGATGCCGATATGCAAGAGTTAAGTTTACCCCTTCGTCTCAGCATTTCCTGAGTGTTAAGCCAGGCTCTGCTTCCCTTTACAGACCGGACTTTGGCTTCAGTTTTATCCTCTTGAAGATCTTGTTGTCGTTGACTTTCATTTTCTTTTTCCATTCTGACAACTACCCCGCATTCCAGAAAATCTCACACCCATATTACCTGTGTGAAGAACCGGATGAAAAGTCTCCGGCATCGTTTTTCACAGGAGTTAATTATGCCACAAACCCCCATCTCGCAAGTATCTGCCGAGACGCTACGTACCTGCCTCACGCTACTACCCCAACAGGCGACAGACCGCATCCTTACCCATTTGCAGCAGGTTATTCACTACGAACCCGTGATTGGCATCATGGGCAAAAGTGGAGCCGGTAAGAGCTCACTCTGCAATGCCCTGTTTCAACAGCCCGTTTGCCTGACCAGCGATCTGACCGCCTGCACCCGTGAACCCCAGCGCCTGGTGCTTTCCGTAGGCGATCGTAACATGACCCTAGTGGATTTACCCGGTGTGGGTGAAACTCCCGAATACGACGCAGAATACCTGACGCTTTACCGCGATCTGCTGGCAGAGCTGGATCTAATTATCTGGGTGCTGCGTGCAGATGAACGCGCTCGTGCCGTGGATATAGCAACTTACCGGGCTTTGCTCGATCACGGGGCTGATCCCTCACGCTTCTTGTTCGTGCTGAGTCAGGCGGATCGCATTCCCCCCGCACATGAATGGGATGAAGCGCAGGCAACTCCCTCTGCAACACAGTTATTGTCAATGGCGGTGGTCAGCACACAGGTTGCCAGCCAGTTGCCTTCTTCTTTCCCTGTGATGGCGGTTTCTGCACGTACCGGTTACAACCTGCCTGCGTTGGTCTCGCTTATGGTTCACGCTTTACCGTCACAAGCGAGTAGTGCGGTTTATCGCCAACTCAGAACGGAATACCAAAGCATCGATAACGAAACGGCGGTGCGTCAGGATTTCGGTGAAGCGGCAGGTAAGGTGTTTGATTCCGTGATTGACCCACTTTCTTTGCCATCGGGACTTACGGTGTTATTGAGGCGGTTACGGCGAAAACTGGTGCGGCTGGCGATACGTTTGTGGGATCGGTTGTTTGGTTGATACAGGGATTCGCATACGTAAATAAAAAAAGACACTTCATCATTTTTATAATCAAGTGTCTTTGGCTGATGCTCAGGTTGTTTCTGCTCCTCAGTTTTTTAACCACCGATACAGGCCATACCCGAGGGCGCCGCAGGCAAGCGGGGCAGCAGCAACGACTCCAATCCCTGCCGCCATACCACCGCCAACGATGCTGCCCACTGCCGCCAGACCAGAAGTGATACCCGTAGCCCCTAATCCAGCGGTACCCAATGCGGCAACGGCACCGACACCTCCCGTTGCACCAACAGCAGCTCCTGTACCTGTCGCTGCAATGGCTTTTGTCTCACGTTTCATTTTGATCCCTCGTTTATCAGTCATTAACTGCATGAAATAAATGATAGTTTCCCTGGTGCTTCACTTTTCCATGCTTACTACGCCACTGAGTCAGTGTTTTTTACCGCCTCTACGAACGGATTAGCAGCGTTCTCATGTAGCACCTGTTGCTCTCAATCATCACGGCCAATCTTGACCATCATGAGCTCATCTCAGCCCCTATTTCTGCATTGCTATGCCTGTCTATAACAGGGCTGGTAGCCGCCCTACAGATTAACATTGATCACTTTAATCGATCAATAATCAAATATCGATCGTTGAAATCGATCATAATGAGTGTGAATATTAAGAGAAGCCAGCAATGGCCAGGTCGATAGAGAAGGGGGAAATTCAATTAAAACAATGTGATTGTAAAAACAGGGCTGAGGGTGAAAGGCTGTAGGGAGATAAAACGCATGTGCGGGAAGTTCTAGACCTGTACTACCCCCCCTCGGTTTCGTCTCCCTGAAAAATACAGTGAAGGCATCAGCGCTCTCACTTCAGGACGTGCTATCGCCCTCCCATTGATGAACGACGTACTGCGTGCATTTACCTATTGATATTGCAGGCAATCCGATTGCCAGGATGTTGATTGCCCCTTATGGAGAAGAATATGAACATCAAAAATAGTGTCATTACCACCGCGTTACTGGTCACTTCCCTCGCGGCCCATGCAGGTCACTGGCAGATTGCTGATGGCTTTTGCCAGACCCAAAGTCAGGATGGCCAGTTTACGGTGCGCATCAAACCCGGCACCATTGGGGTCATTGAACATGCACCCAACTGTAACGGACGGGGCGAGTTCCCGATGACCGGCAGTAACGTGGTATTCAACCAGACGAGCTATCCCTCCAGTGCGTACTGCACAGGCCAAACCCAGTACCGTGCGATACAGATCATCCTGACCACCAAGGATATTGCGGCGGTTATTTCCATGCTGAAGAAGAACGACAGTGTGCCGATATCCACGTTCGGGACACAGTTTGAGATTGATACTTCAGGATTTGCTAGCACCTGCGCTTCGATTATTAATCAGAAAGTCGCTGATTTTGATCCACAGGAGGCCTACCGGCAGGATATGGCGAGAATGGGTTACAAACAGGATGAACACGGGCAGTGGCAAAAACAAAGTCGGTTCGTTCCGACAGAATCTACACCTTACGATATCAAGGCCAATGAAGAGATGAAGCGTTACCAAGAGGATATGAAGAGGGAAGCGCTAGAGGCCAAAGCCAAAGCAAAACGTGAGAATGACGAACGACAACAGTCTGCTTTGGCAGCAAGGCACACTGAAGAAGAAGTCAATGCCATCCACGAACAGCGTCGCCAGGCAGTCGAGAGTAGCAGGAAAAGTGCGGCCATCACGCCTTCTCTGGACACACTGACCCCGGAAATTTATGACCAGGCACTGGAGCGTGCTCAATCCACCTATCTTCTCTCCCATCCCGGCACCGACCTGAGTGACATGGCGTGGGAACAGATACACCGCCCAGATCAAGACGTAAACGGTCAGATGATGCGCATGCTGCGTTACACCACGTTCAATCCGGCTACTGGGGTCACTTCAGATGTTGATGTGGAAATTGCCTCAGACGGAACTGTCGGTTATGCCATTAATAATGACCGCACTTCGCCCTCAACGACTGTTACGACACCACCTCCGACCCGTACCCCGGTGGATCACACCGTCAATGCCTTCTGTACGTTGGGTAACGGTAAAACGGTGAGCGTGTATGCCGCTGAAGGGCAGGATTACCGCTACACCTATTCGGGTAAAAATGACCGGCAAGAACTGGAGTTGGTCGAAGGGTTGTTCGGCGTCAAGGCTTTTCATTATTACACCCCGCTGGGCATGGGGGCAGCCCATTATATTCGATTTAACAAAGGCACTTACGATTATGTGCTGTTAAGTAAAGATACCGGGAAAGAAGAGTTTTATGGCCTGCGGGTCTATAACAATGGCAACTTGATATCGTCACACGAATGCAAGACGGCCCTGATGCTTAATACAGACAGCTTTCCCCAGAATGACCATGCCGATAGCGACAAGATAGGTAACTATTTTATCCATTAATTAACTCAGTCAATAATTTTAATTAATTATAAGGAAAGAGGCGTTGGCAAAACACTCGATTATCCACGGTAAACCGTAGCCGACTGTAGGCTCAGAGCAGAAGTAAATCCCCCATGCCCTTCGAGGCAGATAACCCAGACCACCGTACAGACAGGCCATGTTTCCTTCGGGAAGCGTGGCCTGTTTGCTTTTATGCCATTGATTAAAGGAGTCAGACATGAGATTAGCTTCCCGCTTTGGTCGGGTGAATTCCATTCGCCGCGATCGCCCCTTGACCGTTGATGAACTTGCCCAGTACGTACCCAGCGTGTTGGGTAATGATAAGCATGCTTCCCGCAGCGAAAAATACACCTATATCCCGACCATCATCTTGCTGGATCGCCTGCGTGAAGAAGGCTTTGAGCCGTTTTTCGCCTGTCAGACCCGCGTTCGCGATCCGGGCAAACGTGAGCATACCAAGCACATGCTGCGGTTGCGCCGCTCGGGACAAATCCTCCAGAAGGAGGTGCAGGAGATCGTCCTGCTCAACAGCCACGATGGTTCCAGCAGCTACCAGATGATCCCAGGCTGGTTCCGCCAAATTTGCAGTAATGGCCTGGTTTGCGGCCAGAGTTTTGGCGAAATTCGCGTGCCACACAAAGGCGATATCGCGGGACAGGTGATTGAAGGGGCCTACGAAATACTGGGGGTATTTGACCGGATAGAAGAACAGCGTGAGGGGATGCAGGCATTAACGTTATCACCGGAGCACCAGCACGCTCTGGCGCACGCTGCATTGACCTACCGTTATGGCGAAGAACATCATCCCATCAGCGAAGCGCAAATCCTGATGCCCCGCCGTTGGGAGGATAAAAAAGATGACCTGTGGACCACGTTCCAAAGGCTGCAGGAGAACCTCATCAAAGGAGGACTGAATGGCCGTAATGCGCAAGGCAAGCAAGCCAGAACCCGCGCAGTGAACGGTATTGATGGTGATATCAAGCTCAACAGGGCGCTGTGGGTCATGGCTGAGCAACTCAAACAGGCGATAGCCTGACTCGCGTCCTAATTCACATTGCTAACCCACATCTGACACAGGCTCCCTGGTTTCCCGGTGGGGTCTGTTTTGTTATTGGCCTATGCCAAATAAGGATATTTAGATGAACACACCAACAAACGCAGAGATAAATACAATCACCGCTACTGAGGTCCAGGAGCGTCAGGGTTTCTGGTATCGACACTTCGGTAGCATCCCTCGTTGGATGTTGATTGAACCGCAGGTCTTCGGCTGGCTGGATCGCTTGTGTGCCGACTACCAAGGGGGCTTCTGGGATTTTCGTACCTTGAGCAACGGCGGAGCTTACCTCGTTCCATCAACCGACCAGGACTACGTACTGTTCAACACCCTCAATGGTAACGGAGCCACGGTGAGTCGCGAGGCGGCAGGTATTACGGCCTGCCTGATGGCCTACAGTCACCACGCCTGCCGGGCTGAAAGTGAGGCCATGACCGATCACTTCTACCGGTTACGAGAATACGCGCTGCACCATCCTGAAAGCCGTGCCATCTTCGCCCTAATCGACTGAACTTCCGGAGGTTTATCATGCTATCCCCCCAGATGCTTACATCCCCGCCGCACTTCACCGCCGATCAACAACAGGTTATCAGCCAGGCGCTAGCAATACTCGAAACCCAGTTGCAGCACCGGCCCTATACCTTTAGCTCACCAGAGGCGGTCAAGGCCTGGCTTCGACTCCATCTTCAATCCCAAAGTCGCGAATGCTTTATGGTGCTGTACCTGGACAATCGCCATAGGCTGAAGGCCAGTGAAACCGTCTCGGTCGGGACGTTCAATGCCACCATCGTCCATCCTCGTGAAATCGTGATCAGAGCATTACACCACCAGGCTGCTGCGGTGATACTGGCCCATAATCACCCGTCGGGAGATCCCACTCCCAGTGAGGCCGATCGTACGCTCACCGATAGGCTTATCAATGCGCTCGACATGGTTGATGTGCGCGTGCTGGATCACCTGATTGTGGGGGACGGAGATCTGATCTCACTGGCCGAACGAGGGTGGTTGCCATGTTAGTCACCACCCCCATGATACTTCGTGGTCTGCAATGCAGTTCGGCCCATATCAGTGAGGATGATAATGCGGTGCTATACCAGATCTCGCATTGTCAGGATGAGTTCAGCGATGGTGAATGGATCCACTTTTCGGGTACGGGCTATTTGATACGCCTAGATGCCTGGACCCATCCGGTGTTGCAACTCAAACGACTGGGGCTCTCCAAGACTTGCCGCCGTCTGGTCATCACGCTGATGAAACGCCACCAACTGACTTACCTGCATATTGATGCTCTGGGTGATGTGTTGCCCGACTTTGTCACCTTTGGCTGGTAATACGGCTCCACGGTCAACGTTCCGCTTTCGTATTGCCCCGTAATTTCCACAGGAAAATGCCCAATGAACACAAGCACAACGCCCGTGCCTGGCGTATTTCACTTTCTTCAGCATCACACCGTTCTCCCGCAAGACTGGAACACCCTATGCCAAGCCATCACTACCGCCTACCTGAAGATGCGAGAGCATCCCGACAGTCTGGGCTTAGTCACCGCTCCGGTTATTTGTGAGCATACCGGTAACCGTCCGCTACGTTACGACGATAGTGCGATTGGGTTGGGTGTGATCAGCTTCAATGGCGAGCGTGCAGCCCATCTGGCGGGTGATCCTTTTTTACTGTACCGGCGTCAAACACCCCATGCTCCCATCCGTTGTGATACACGGGGTTATCCCTACCAATGGCTGGTGATGGCTGTATTGCTATTGGCGAATACTCACAGCCCGAATACTTGGACAATCGAATCTGACGTGCCAGTGAAACAGTGGCGTTCCGTCGCCCGCTGGCTGACTCAGCACTGCAAGCTACCGGTCTCACCGCTTTATTAAGGTAAATCGTTCAATGAAGGCCATCGACAAAATACCCCGCACTACACCGAACGCCAATCAGGCGTTGGCCGAGTACCTGCAACTGCTTACCTGGTTGTTGAACCACTGTTATGGATTAGAACTCAACGATACGCCGTATCACAACCCACACGCTATCGTTCAACAGATTGAGTACGGAATGACGGTACGGGAAACCATCAATGAGATGGTGGAGAAATTCGACCTGGTACGCATCGACCGCCCCGGTTTCAGCCTGCTGGCACAGGACCCGACGCTGAGTGGTGGGGATATGCTACGCGCCCGCAGTGCGCTAGGGCTGCGAAACCCTATAAATCGCCGTCTCGCCTGATACTTCGGTTCACCCCAATGATCTACTGACACGCCAGCCTCACCGCTGGCGTTGTGCTATTTAAGGAAAACTCACAATTAAAAACCTCAAACCTGATACCCCGCCCATGACTCCTATCTGGGGTCTGCAATGTGCTATTACGCCACGTCTGGGAGCCCGACTGGTCCAACAGGGTCGCCGCTTACATTTTCTAGCAGCCCGTGCCGCTTTGGCAAAAAGGTGATCTTGTCCAATCTGGTCAGCCACAACCAGTGGGGGTTTACGCTGAACCACGGTTACCGACGGGATCAACTGGCTGATTTGGAAAGAATGCTGCATTTACTGGATGGCAAACCGCTGCCTGATAACCGTAGCGATATTACCACGCGGCTTTATGAGCATATTCGTGCCAATCCGCAGATGGCGAAGGTGTATGAAGATGAGTATTTTTCGATGAAATACTTCATGAAAGGCTCTGCGCATCTAACATTTAAGAAACCGGCGTTGGTGGATAAGATGAACGATATTATCGCCAAACATTACCCAAGCGTACTACCGGAACGGGTATAAGTCAGTGTGGTGTCAAGCTAAGAGGTAAAGCGGGTTACTCCGGGTTTACCCTGGCGAGCGACGCGCAACAGCCAGTTCTCAACGATGGCAATAGCCTCAGAGGCTGGGCGCTGATTGCTCTTAAGAAGGTGGTAAGACATCCCCTTGAGCGTAGGTTTGCCGACAATTTGTAGCACTCCCAGACGCAGCTCTTCCTCTATCAAGAGCAGGCTCAAGAGTGCAACCCCCTGACCGGCGATCGTCGCCTGAATAGCGTGGCTTTCCTCAGAATACCGACTACCTGCAGACAGATCGGATGGCTTGCGCCCGATCACGCGAGCCCACTCTCCCCATGTCAGGTCTACAGGCAATGGGCGATGCCAATCGAAATGGATCAAAGGCCATTTTGACACGTCTTGGTTTGTCGTCGTTTGAAGCATCTTGCTGGCGACAGGCGCGAAGTTATCCTCCAGAAGCAGCGTTGCAATTACGCCTCCATACTGGCCATTCCCGTACCGGATCGCCAAGTCTACTGTGCCCGCATTGAGATCGATCGGCGTGTTGGAAGCATGAATATGCAGATCAATATCGGGATGTGTTTCATGAAAGTCTGCCAGCCGAGGAACCAGCCATTTAGTGGCGAATGCAGGCGTCGTAGATAATGTCACCAATGAACGATATGGCTTGCGTATGCGTTCAATGGCCAGAGCAATGGTCTCAAAACTGCTATGTACCGCAGTGAACAGCGCCTCCCCGTCCCGGGTCAACTCAACCGCTCGTACCTTGCGCAAGAACAGAGGGTGTTCGAGATACTCCTCCAAAACACGAATACGGTGGCTGATCGCCGTGGCCGTGACGGCTAATTCTTCGGCAGCTTTCTTGAAACTCCCCAAACGTGCGGCAGCCTCAAAAGCCCGAAGAGAAGTCAGCGAAGGGAGTTTCATAGCCATAAACACGTGACCTTATATCATCTATTAGCTGAGATTATATCGTTTGTTGGTTATCCATATTACGTAGAAACTTGCTCAACTTGAATTAAAATCATCTGTAAGGATTCATATGACCACATTACTGCATATTGATGCCAGCGCACGTTTTGGACGCTCTGATGAGATTTCCCACGGATCGCACACTCGCCGCTTGACGGCTCGTTTCGTACAGCATTGGACTGCCATGCGTCCAGAGACAAATGTGATCTACCGTGACGTAGGTCAGGAACCACCACCGCATGTTACGGGGCAATGGATACATGCAGCCTTTACACCTGAAAACAGGCGTGAAGCCTGGATGCAGGATGTGCTTCGAGTCAGTGATGCTTTGGTCGATGAGATACTCCAGGCAGACCTCATCGTTGCTGGCGTACCGATGTATAACTTCGGGCCACCCGCACAGTTCAAGGCATACATTGACAATATCGTTCGAGTGGGGCGAACCTTCGGGTTTGACCGTAGCCGAGAGGGTGAACCTTATTGGCCCCTGCTGTCGGATTCTGGCAAACGTCTGGTGATCCTCTCTTCGCGGGGGGATTACGGGTATCAACCGGGCGGTCGCATCGGAACTCAAAACCATGTGGAGGCCTCAATTCGCACCGCTTTCGCCTATATCGGCGTAACCGATGTGCATGAGGCGGCTATTGAGTACGATGAATTTGCGGATCATCGGCTGGCTGGCTCAATCCGGCAGGCGGAAACAGCAGTAAAGAGCCTAGTGTCGCTGTTAGTCTAACCACTGGAAGACCATGATCGGCTCACCAATAAACGGTGGGCCTGTCGGTGTTGTTGACACGGCACAACTCATTGCATCGGAGCTCTGCAAATCTGCCTATTTATTCAAAAATGGTAATAGCTCAGCCATAAACGCCTCTGGACACTCTTCGCGGCAGGTTTCCAGCAACCCGTGAATATATTCACGCTGGCTGCCAGTTACCCCTTCCAGGGAGAGGATATCAGTTCGGTAGCCGATTTTTTCCATGGTAGGACAACGCAGGTCATTACGTAACTTTGGGTGCCCGCCAGGATCACCGACAAGCGGCCACCACCTTCTTCAACCGATTCCATCAGTCGCTTAATCAGTTCATTACAATTCCCTGCATATCGTAGGGTATTGTTTATACGCATAAATTTTTATAAAGTTGCCAAATTTCTTACGCAGAGTTAGGTCGCTTCTCGCTCATAACCACCCTAGGCCTTCTTGCATACGGCTTTCTGAAGGGCAAAAGTAGCCTGATGCTGTATGAACAATTTGGTGATCTGAAATTCAAGTACGGGAACAGGGAGTTTTGGTGCAGAGGGTATTATGTTGATACGGTGGGTAAAAGTACATCGAAGATCCAGGAATACATAAAGCACCAACTGGAGCAGGATAAACTGGGGGAACAGTTATCAATTCCGTATCCAGGTAGCCCGTTTACGGGCGGTAAGTAACGAATTTGGATGCAAATGTCAGATTGCTATGCACCTGTTAGGGCGCGGCTGGTAACAGAGCCTTACAGGCGCATATGAAAAACCTCCGGCTATGCCGGAGGAAATTCATTCCTGGCAGTCTGTCGGAACGGCAAGCCGTAACATTTTTGAACCGCCCCGGGAAGATTTTGGTTGCCACTTAATCTGAGCGGAAAATCACGTTGATTCCGAGCTTGAGGGATCCCGATTGCGAGCCGTTACTGCTAGCTGTAAGGTAACCGTGAAGTACTAGCGCCAAGTCGTTGATTGGGGCTAAGATAGCAACCATTGAGTTCTGCTGTGTTCACCTCGTTCGTATTAGTAACAAGTAGCCACAGCACTTCAATAATCACTGTTGAATTACGAGTTGAGTGGCTTATGTGAGAAGCTATTTGACTTGAGTATAGAAATGAGGATACATAGTGCGCGGACCTGATAAATACTCCTTAAATTACAATATAATGAGTGTGAGTTTCAAGTCCCGCCCCGGTACCAGGAAAATAAACTAAGAATAATCAAAGCAATATGTAGTAATGTCGTACCGCCGAGAGGCGGTTTTTTTGTGTCCAAAATCACGTTTCGGAAGATGTTCGGAAGATGCTTTCGGAAGATAAATACCGAAAGCAGCATATCTATTCACTTTTATTGATTACCCTCTACTAGTACTACTTTCACCTTTCTGTCGTAAATTGCCGTTTGGCTCGCGTTTTTGTGTCCGGAAATTGTTTGCTTATCTATCAGTGCACCTTCCAGATCTGAGATGCCTTTTGCTTTGAGGTCATGGAACGTAAACGAGTAATCCAATTCTCGCTGAGCCTCGATCGTTGCCAATCTTGCGTTGCGCCATTTGGAGTTAAACCCATTGCGCGTATACCGGTTTCCGTTCGCCTGGTGTAGCACGTAGATGCTTGCAATGCCGTTCTTGAGCGGTACCGCATCAGCCGATGCCAAGGCATCACGTAGCCTATCTGACCATGCCTTGATCTGCTTGGCCCCGGTTTTACCTCATAGCTGTAGACCAGGCGATGTTTATTGCCCCCTGAATCGGTCTTCACCCCATGCGAACAACCAACGCTGCAAGGCAACACCTGGAGCGACGCGCTCAGCTACACACTGGCGCTTCAGGCCTCACTACAAATCTGCGCCGGAAAGATAGGCACGCTGAATATTTGGCGTGTAGAATTACCCCACGAAAGTAGACTTCGCTGATCGCCTATTCGGAATCTGAAGGGCACAGCGTTTTGCAACTAGGTTGAATTTATAAAAGTTGTTCTCAATTTGAACTGTATAGGATTTCTACTACATTAATAGTTCCTGTCTTATCTGATGCAGAGGAACTTATGTCTAGTGAACCACTTTTCATGAATGTTGTTAATGGCTTTGCTGAAATGTCTCCTGTTGCAAAAACGCTTGGTTGGAAATTCATTAAATACAATAGTGAAGAGAAAGAGGTACATGTTGAATTTGAAGCAAGCGATTCACTAGCAAACCCTATAGGATGTATTCAAGGAGGGGTGCTCTCGGCAATGCTGGATGATTCAATGGGGCCAGCCATCTATATCACAATGCCTCAAGGGAAAGTTGCTATAACCATTGAGTCCAAGACTAACTTTGTAAATGCAGCTTACCCAGGGAAAATTTATGGTAGAGGACGCATTGCTCATGCAAAGAGTTCGATTATATTTACATCTGGTGAATTATTTAACGAGGCTGGGGATATTATCGCGACGGCTACTGCAACGTTCAAGATGTTTCCTTTTGAGGTTCCGGATTCGACGTGGAAGAAAATGTCATGACATGGAAAGGGATATTTACCTAATTATATTCATTTTGGCCGCCTCCGGGCGGTTTTTGATTACCCATCACAGAGAGCTTTGCGAGGCTGCTGCGTAATGTGCAAGCAAAGCCATCAGCAACCCAGACATACCGTAAGCTGATAGGTTAACTGAATATGTGGTGAATGCGCAGGGGCACACAACCAACACCCTCTATTTGGCGTTAATCACTCCTTTGGTGCCTGCATCATTATCCACCCAGACATCTTCCCCCTTGAGGCGACGATCTCCTTGAATGGTATAAGTGACGTGACCATTTCTGAACACCAGCGCGCCATCAGATTTTCTTGCTTTGACCTGCTGGCCGTTGAGTAATACACGATCCTTACCATCGATACTGATTGTCGCTACCGTGGCACCCGTCTCTGGGAAGGTGGCAACCCACTCACCGGCATATGGGCTGGCACTGTTGTCTGTAGTGGGAGCGGCTCCAAAACCGGCTTTAGCATTTTCGGCCTTGGTCTTGTGAATAACACAGCCTTGGGCCTCGGTCACTTGGGTGCAACCGGAACGCTCAAGCTGCTGGGCAAATTTGGTGTTGATGGCGTGGGTAGGGGTGATGCCAAGTAGAGAGAGCATCACCATAAGAGCAGCATTTTTTGACATTTGAGTTCCTCCAAAAGTGAGCCGAGCTATTGCCGTCGAGAAAGATAGCGCTGTGCTAAATCTAGCAGCCCACAGCCATTAACGCGATTCGACAATAAACTAAGCTAATACCTTCCCCCTCTGGTTATTTTGGTCAGACCAAAGCTGACAACCTCTATGACACCTCCTGCTCGATCACAAAACACAAAAGTAATGAGCACATTCATTTACATAAACCAACTTGCCACCGAAGCCAGGCTTTTTGATGAGGTTCATCATAACCGTATGATTTTAAATTAAATTAATAATATTGCTGTTGAGGGGTATCTGATTAATTTGTCTGTCTTCAAGTCGTTTGTGGTTGTCATTTTAGTCAATGCTATTTTTATTTTATTTTTCAATGTGCAATGGAGTTCAATTAATAATGTAATGATATTTCTATTGCATCTTATATTCTTTAAATCAATCACATTTATCTGGCGTGTAAGCTTACCAAGGACTGATTTTATCTTTATAAAATAATGGTTCTTAAAAATAAGAACGTTATTTCATATTTGTGCATTTTTGTGATTGGGCTCAACTTAAAAACCTGTGTGATAAGTTACGGTGCTTCTATTGTAACGATGTATTTCATTGCTGATTTTTCCAAAGTGCTCGCGGCAGGGAAGCAGCTTAACAACGTCAACCGCCACGTTATCCAGTCATAACAACAATCAATTAGAATTTTTTGCCCCAGGAGATATACCGATGAAATTATCCAAAATTCTACTCGGCATTTGCCTGACATCTGCCACGCTGTTGAGTCACCATTCGGCCTTGGCCCAAACGTTTAAGGCTGCCGATGTGCACCCGGAAGGCTATCCCAACGTTGTAGCTATTCAGCACATGGGGGAAAAATTAAAAGCCGCCACCAATGGCCGTCTGGAGATCAAAACCTTCCCTGGTGGGGTGTTGGGTGATGAAAAACAGATCATCGAACAGGCGCAGATCGGGGCCATTGATATTATCCGTGTCTCAATGACGCCGGTTGGGGCAATACTACCTGACGTCAATATGTTCACGCTGCCCTACATATTCCGTGATGAGGATCATATGCATAAAGTCCTAGATGGTGCGGTAGGCCAGGATATCGGCGACCGTCTGTCGAACAGCCCAAAATCGCGGATGGTCTTCCTGGGGTGGATGGATAGCGGCACGCGTAACCTCATCACCAAAAGCCCGGTGATTAAACCGGAAGATCTGCAAGGCATGAAGATCCGTGTTCAGCCAAGCCCGGTCGCCTTGGCCACGCTGAAAGCAATGGGGGCCAACGCGGTGGTGATGGGGGTTAGTGAAGTCTTCAGCGGTATGCAGACCGGCGTAGTTGACGGCACTGAGAATAACCCGCCTACTTTTGTTGCCCATAACTATTTGCCGGTAGCGAAAAATTATACCTACAGTCGCCACTCGATTATTCCTGAAGTGTTCCTGTTCTCGAAAACCAAGTGGGATAAGTTAAGCAAAGAAGATCAGACTTTGCTGATCCAGCTAGCCAAAGAAGCCCAGGTTGAGCAGCGCGAACTGTGGAAGGAGTATAACCAGAAATCCCTGGACGTAATGAAGGCGGGTGGGGTGCAATTCCATGATATCGATAACGATTTTTACTACAAAGCGACTCAATCCGTGCGTGATGAATTCGGTAAGGGCCACGAAGACCTGCTTCAACGTATTGCAGACGTACAGTAACTTTCTTTAGAGCGCCGCATCAAAGGCTAATCTCGGCGAGAGGGCGAGGGGAACAGCACGCTCCTCGCCCAGGGCGGTTGATAACACGGCGTTCAGGCAGGCGACCTCTTCATATAGGTAATATTATTATGGGACGATACTATTCGTTACTCATGGATGTTATTTATCGCATTTCTATGTGGGTTTCAGGGATAGCTCTGTTACTCATGGTATCGGTAATTCCTGTTGGCATCTTTGCGCGTTATATATTGAATAGCGCGTTATCCTGGCCTGAACCGGTCGCAATTATGTGTATGGTGACCTTTACCTTTATTGGGGCTGCGGTGAGTTACCGTGCTGGCTCCCATATTGCCGTCTCCATGGTAACAGACCGCCTCCCACCTCATTTACAAAAAGCCAGTGCCTTGTTGACCGACCTGATGATGTTGGCGATTAGCGTGTTTATTCTGGTTTACAGCTATGCATTGTGCCGGGAGTTGTGGGAACAGCCCGTGGCGGAATTCCCTCTGCTTACTGCTGGGGAAACCTACTTGCCACTGCCCATCGGATCGGCGGTAACGATACTCTTTATTGTTGAACGGATACTTTTTGGTTCTCAACAACAGCGCCCGGTTGTGATGTTGGGGTCAGCAGAGAGTTAATACAGCATTCTATCCAGGAGCCATTACATGGATGCTTTCATATTAGTTGCTTCGTTAGCCGTAATGTTGGCTATTGGCGTGCCCGTTGCTTATGCCGTAGGTATCAGCGCTATCGTGGGGGCTTTGTGGATCGATATCCCGCTTGAAGCGGTGATGATCCAGTTAACCAATGGCGTAAACAAGTTCTCCTTGCTCGCCATCCCTTTCTTTATCCTGGCGGGGGCGATCATGGCCGAAGGGGGGATAGCCCGGCGGTTGGTTAACTTCGCCTATATCTTTGTCGGGTTTATTCGTGGTGGCCTTTCGCTGGTCAATATTGTGGCGTCAACGTTCTTTGGGGCGATTTCTGGTTCCTCCGTTGCGGATACCGCCTCCATCGGTTCCGTGATGATCCCGGAAATGGACAAGAAAGGCTATCCACGCGATTTTGCCGCAGCGGTAACGGCCAGTGGTTCGGTGCAAGCCATTTTGACCCCACCTAGCCACAACTCGGTAATTTATTCACTGGCGACAGGGGGAACGGTCTCGATTGCAGCGCTGTTCATCGCCGGGATTTTGCCTGGGTTACTACTCAGCTTTAGCCTGATGGTGATGTGCGTTTGCTTTGCCCATAAACGGGGTTACCCGAAAGGCGAAAAAATTCCTTTCCGCCAGGCGGTGAAAATTTTCGTTGATACGCTGTGGGGATTAATGACCGTCGTCATTATCATGGGGGGGATCCTCTCCGGCATCTTTACCGCCACTGAATCAGCGGCAATCGCCTGCCTGTGGTCGTTCTTCGTCACCATGTTTATTTATCGCGACTATAAATGGTCGGAACTGCCGAAACTGATGTACCGCACGGTAAAAACCGTCACCATCGTGATGATCCTGATCGGTTTTGCGGCGGCGTTCGGCGGCATCATGACCTACATGCAGTTGCCTGCGCGTATTACCGAGATGTTCACCTCCATTTCGGACAACAAATATGTGATCCTGATGTGCATCAACATCATGTTGCTGTTGATTGGCACTCTGATGGACATGGCGCCGTTAATCCTGATCCTCACACCGGTCCTGTTGCCTGTCACCAATTCCTTGGGTATCGACCCGGTACACTTTGGCATGATCATGCTGGTTAACCTGGGGATTGGCCTAATCACGCCGCCGGTGGGATCGGTGCTGTTTGTGGCCAGTGCGGTGAGCAAGCAGAAAATCGAGCAGGTAGTGAAGGCGATGCTGCCATTCTATGCGGTGCTGTTCCTGGTGCTGATGGTGATCACCTACATTCCGGCCATCTCCCTGTTCCTGCCAAAATTGTTTGGGGTACATACCGGATAAGCATTCCTGTGTGCTGCTACAACGGTGCCCATCACTCACGTAATGGGCATTTTTTGGCTGGCCAACCGATGAGTGCCCGTTTTTTATAAATTGAATGGATTCAGCGTGATTTCGTTGTCGGCGGTAAATGGTATGCTGCCAAGCTCGGCTATTGAGTCAGGAGATAACGATGGAATTTGAAATTGAGATTATTAATCCGGCGAAACACCCAGAGCTAGCTGCCCAGCAGGTGGTTATCGAGTTGATTCGCGCGGGGAAAATTGATAACTCCTTTAATGGCATCAAGGCGTTAAATACGTATCAAAACCTGGTGGAAAAGTATAAGGCATTGGCTGCCGAACCCGCTGGCGTTGTGGCTAAGGACAAGGGTATTGAATCCCCAGCCGCGGAGGTGAAGGCGGTCACCACGCCGAGCAAACCCGCAGTGATTGCGGCCAAAGCAAAAAGCAATGCTGACAAGGCCCCCGTAGCGGTAAAAGCGAGAGCCAAGACGTCGGCTCCTGCAGTTAAAGAGTCAACCGTTACAGCAGAAGTCGTTGCCAAACCAAAGAAAGCCAAACCAAACCCTAGCACAGCCAAGAAAAAATAATCCTTCGATGCGCGGAGGTTCCAACTTCCGCGCAGCTTATTGAAGGTTGGACGCAGTATGCAGTACCCCTACGCCTTGAGCCGGTTGAAGTTTGCAGATCAAACGTCAAACGGCTATTTCGTCGAGACTATGCTGATGCCTTCTGCCGGTAGCGGCAGGGCCGTTTTATAGCGCACCTGCTTGAGGGCAAAGCTTGAGCGGATGTTGGCTACGCCCGGGATCTTGGTCAAATGGTCCAGAATGAAGCGTTCCAACGCACGGATATCTGGCACCAGTACCCGCAGCAGGTAGTCTGCATCGCCTGTCATCAGATAACACTCCATCACTTCTGGCCGCTGATCAATGGCTTGTTCAAAGTTGCTGAGCGCACCTTCCACCTGCTTTTCCAAACTCACCTGAATAAATACGTTCACATGGAGACCTAGCACTGCCGGTTCCAACAAGGTCACTTGTCCCCTGATGATGCCCAACTCCTCCATGGCTTTTACACGGTTGAAGCAAGGGGTTGGGGACAGATTGACCGAACGGGCAAGCTCGGCATTGGTGATCCGTGAGTTCGTCTGCATCGAATTCAGAATGGCGACGTCTGTGCGATCAAGCTTCTTCATATGAGAAAATTTACCCTTAAAATGTGATTTATGAGGTTAAAATTACTCATAAAAACCGATTTTATAAACATAATAAGAGAAATTTTCCCCGGTTATCCAGATAAAATTAGCATATTGAATAAATGGATGAGAAACCGCTGTGGCTACTGAGGGTAAATACTTAATCGGCTCGCCCAACGTGTCGAGCTACGCACCAGATAGGGTGAAAATCAAAGGTGTCATGCTGCTGGTTGGGGCCATTGTGATTTGGGGGGCGAACTGGCCGGTGATGAAGGCTGGGCTTTCGCATATGACGCCGATTTGGCTTTCTACCACCCGATTTGTCAGTGGTGCGCTGTGTTTGTTTGCCCTACAGATTTTGACCAAAAAGTTGCGATTCCCGCCACGTAAAGATTGGCCTTTGGTGTTGAGCGTAGGGCTGCTGCAAATGCTGACGTTTACCGTACTCGGTGCCTTTGCCATGACCGAAGTACCTGCTGGCCGTTCCGCTATCCTGGCTTACACCACGCCGCTCTGGGTTACGCCTATCGCAGTGTTATTTTTCCGGCAGTCGCTTTCACGTCGGCAACTGTTGGGATCGTTGCTCGGTGGTGTAGGGGTCATTGTGCTGTTCAACCCGTTCACGTTTAACTGGGGCGATAAGGTTCTCATCGTGGCGAACCTGATGTTGCTTACGGCCTCCTTTGCCTGGGCGATGTGCATTTTGCATCTGCGTTATCATAAAGGAGTGTGCAGTGCGTATGAGTTGGCTCCCTGGCAGATGCTGCTGGCCAGCGTGCCGTTGGTGTTGATGGCTCGAGTCTTCGAAGGGCCGTATACCGGCGATGGTTCTACATCGTTAATCGAAATACTGCTGTTTATGGGGCCGCTGGCGACCGCGTTCTGCTTTGTAGCGGTGAATGCCGCCAGCATGTGGTTGTCGAGCACCAGCATGTCGACGGCGATGCTCGGGGTGCCGGTGATAGGCTTACTGATGTCCGTTGTCTTCCTGGCGGAGCAATTGACTCTCACGCTGGGTATTGGTCTGCTGGTTATTATGTCGGGTATTTTTATTGTGACGGTAAAGCCATCGGCGAGGGGTATCAAGACTCCGTAGCGAATCTGCTTCGGGTTCGTAATCTGGCTAAGTTGAACGAATCAGCGGACAAAATCTGAACCGACTCAAACTGCACCTGTTGAGAGTAATAAAAAGGCCAGAGTCGTTATGCTAACGAGCTCTGGCCTGTTTGTTCACCGTGGAGCATTAATCCAGTTTTGGATGCTGGTCGATCAGCGTTTGCTTTTTCTTCTCCAAATCGGCGATTTGCTGGCTGATATCTTCCACTTTCTGCTCGATATTATCGTAAGTTTCCTGCAGCAGCTCTTTGGCTTCCGAGCGGTCAGAAGCGGCTGGGGCAGCACCACGCAACGGTTTGTTGGCCGTCTCTTTCATATACAGGCCGGTAACCAGACCAATCGCAGCCACCACCATCAGATAGTAGGCTGGCATATACAAGTTGCCGGTGGATTCAACCAGCCAGGCGACCAGCGTCGGCGTAGCACCCGCAATCAGTACCGAGATATTAAATGAAATGGCCAACGCACTGTAACGGATGTGGGTGGGGAACATCGCAGGAAGTATTGATGCCATCACCCCGATAAAGGAATTGAGCAACACCGCCAGTATCAGCAGGCCAACAAAAATCAGGCCAATAACGTTACTGTTGATCAAAATAAAGCTGGGGATGGCCAGCAACAGCAGGCCGACGCTACCGCCAATGATGAATGGCTTACGGCCAATGCGGTCGCTGGTCAGGCCAACCAACGGCTGAACGAACAGCATCCCGAGCATGATGGCAATGATGATCAGCACGCCGTGGTCTTCGGAATAGTGCAGGTTATGCGACAGGTAGCTTGGCATGTAGGTCAACAGCATGTAGTAGGTCACGTTGGTCGAGATTACAATACCTACGCACACCAGCAGGCTTCTCCAGTGCTTGGTAGCGATCTCTTTGAACGAGGTTTTCGGCGGGTTCTCAATTGCCGCACGGTCGTTCTGTTCCATTTTGTCCATATGCTGTTGGAACGCTGGCGTTTCTTCCAAGGCGTGGCGCAAATACAGGCCAATCACACCCAGCGGCGCAGCCAGGAAGAACGGAATACGCCAGCCCCAGTCGAGGAAGTTGGCCTCGCCCACGATGCTGGAGATGAGTACCACTACACCAGCCCCTAATACGAAGCCGGCGATGGAGCCAAAGTCGAGCCAACTGCCCATAAATCCGCGTTTACGGTCGGGTGAATACTCGGCCACAAAAATGGCTGCGCCAGAATACTCCCCACCAACGGAGAAGCCCTGTGCCAGTTTGGCCAGCAACAGCAGAATCGGTGCCCAGATACCAATAGAGGCGTGGGACGGGATCAGGCCGATACAGAAGGTGCTGATCGCCATAATAATGATGGTGATGGATAAGACTTTCTGGCGACCGAATTTATCGCCCATGGCGCCGAAGAAGACGCCGCCCAAAGGGCGTACCAGGAAAGGAACCGAGAAGGTGGCCAGTGCGGCGATCATTTGAACGCCAGGCGAGGCGCCAGGGAAGAACACCTGGCCCAGTGCGTAGGCGACAAAGCCGTAAACACCGAAGTCAAACCATTCCATGGCGTTGCCTAATGCGGCGGCGGTAATGGCTTTTTTTAACTTGCTGTCATCAATAATTGTGATGTCATTAATCTGTAGTGGTTTATGCTTTTTTTTTCTTAGCTTCATAAATCATCCCATGCAAAATTGATCGTCGGCGAGTTCGTCAGCCCGCTCATTTTTATTGGTCAAGATATCAGTCAGGCTAATGTCACCTCTTTTTTGAAGTTCGTCCTTGTGGTTTTTTTTCTGAGATTCTCATCACAATAAATAGGGTTTTAAACAAAAAATGTCATCCTTAGGATTAGTTTTTCTTGTCATATAGCTTAGCGTTATCTGGGGTTTGAATCAAATTGAGTAAAAAATGTTATGTTTTTCAGCGACTTTTGCGGCAGGGTGGTCTGAGGGATGGGTCGATTTTTATCAACACAGGGTGTTAAAAAGTGTTCACTATGTCCCCGAACACCTGTCTTCGATGTCCCCGAACCGTACAGGGATGATGCAGAGTTAAGGCCCCCTCACAGATGCAAGAGCTGGGGGCGGTGCTGCTAGCAGGTCGCTCGGTTAAGGCTTGCCGTCATAGCCATCCCAGTAAGTGGCAATAGCATTTTCGAGCAGGATCTCGCGCTGTTTTTTCGGCGAGTCAGCCGTATAGGATTGATTAAACATCGTCGCCTTTTGCTCTGACTCAGGTAAAAAATCAGGGCTGCGGAACCCATTCACCCTTTGCTGTGCCTGTTCGCGGGTCAGTCCATCCTGGCGATCTTTTTTGCCTATCTGATAAAACTGCTCAAAGAATGGGATGGCGGCTTTCGTCGATTTTGAGATATCGGTGCGCGTATCGGGGCCGAAATGCGCCTCCGCCAACTGGAAGGTGGCATGGCGGGCGTGTCTTTCAACGCTGTTTTGTGAGGCGGTGCAGGCGCAAAGCAACAGCGCGGCAAGCAACGGGATTGAACGATAACGTTTTGATGGCATGTGATGCTCCTTATTGTCGGTATTTAAGGTCCCAGAGGATGCCCCGCTATTCTATCCCAGTAGCAACATATTGAAACCCATCATGATAGCGCAACCCTTGCTACACTTATTACAGGCAGCGTTGCCTGGCTAGTGGAGGTGGATATGTCTGATACCGAACTGCTTCAAGTACTTTTGCAGCGTATAGAGGCATTAGAGGCCCGCGAACAGGCACTCACTGCGGCTTCCAATGCTTACCAGGCGATCATAACCACCTTATTGGGCAATATGGATAAAACCGCGTGCGACAAAGTGATCTCGATGATCGATCAGGCACATGAAATCGCCTATGTGCGTGCCGCGCAACGCTGTAACGAACCGCAGAAACGTAAAATCAAGCAGGCGGATGATGTGGCACAACGTATGTTTATGGTCGCGCAGGGACAGGGAAGGGCATCACAGTCACGCTGATTCAAGCTATAACAGTTTGCCACGATTAATGCAGGAATTGATCTACCTCAATAAACTGTCATTGTGATAGCTTGAGCTAAGATTGGTGATGGTAACGATGCGCTTAGGCATTAAGGTTAGGGCGATGGATACGATTAAGAACATCCTGGTTGCAGAGATAGAACGGATTAATCAGCGGGAAGGGCGTGATGGTAAGCCGCGTTTCAACAGCGAGTTTGCACGTACCCACCGTTGGCTGTGTTTTGCCATGTTTGCTGGCTATTTTGCGGTGATTGCGGTGATGTACCCGGTGCCCTACATGGGGCTGTATTCATTCCTGGGTTTTACTGCCTTTGTGCTGTTTATGTTTGCCATGTTGCTGATTGAAATCAAACCGGTTTACCGCTTCGAGGATATCGGCGTGCTGGATCTGCGAGTCTGTTACAATGGGGAATGGTACTTTACGCGCGCACTGTCGCCGCAGGCCATCCAGGCACTGTTGAACGAACCTACGGTGAGTTCGGTGTTGAAAACCCGTATGCAGGAAATTATCGCCAATAAGGGCGAGATTGATTTCTATGACGTTTATGATTTGGCCTATGCTAAAAGGTTAGCCACTCCGCCAGCGCCGCAGGCCGTACTGAGCTGAAGGGTTGCACCGGTGCTGATGTTGGCTATAATACCGCTTGGTGATAAGACTATTCTCAGGAAATAGCGATGAGTGATGATATTTTTGATTTTGACATTGATGCTGAATTAGCCAAAGCAGAAAAAAATGCGGCGCAGAAGGCTAGGGAAGTTCCTGAACTCCTTGAGGATGAGGAAGACTGCGAAGGCTGCAAAATCTGATCTGATTGCCAAAAAAAACTGCTACGGCGGTTTTTTTATGCTCGTTCGCCAGGCATTGCTTCAATCCAGCACAAAACCCCAGACCAACAGCCCAGCCACGGTGATGAGGCACAGGGCAGAAACGGTCAGCAGTACCTTTCCCAGTAAGTCTTTCTCTTGTTGTTTTTGCATCAGATTGCATCATCCAAGTAGTATTCGATGAACCAAATCGGCGATACCCAAATCCAGTAAGGCAACGCTCAAAGCGATGATGGCCAAGATTGAAAAGAATTTCGCTTTGTTGCTCAAAATATTATCCGGCGGTTGAGGTACCGCAAACGGCCCACCTCAACGCTGAGGTGGGCATTAATGATAATGACTGTCATTATGAGTTTTGCGGGCCGGATTAGTTCCCGCTACCGAGTGGTTAATCGCGATTAGCGGGTTAATCGGTAACGATCTTGACGCCTATTTTACTGATCTGATTAGCATCCATCTCCGCGATAGTCCAGGTCAAACCATCCCATTCCACCTGATCCCCCACCACGGCTTCGCCCCCGATTAACCGGGTGACGAACTGGCCGAGCGTTTGCTGATCGTCCACGCCGTCTTGCAGATTCAGGCCGTAGACCTGTGAGATATCACTCAGACGCGCATCGGATTGCAGAATGAAATCACCGAAGAACCGCTCATCCAGCGTAACCGTAGGCGCCTGGCTGAACAGTTTACCCAGCGCCGGCAGATCGTGTTCATGGCCAATAACGCACAGGGTATCGCCCGCAAGCAAGCGGGTACTACCGCTCGGATGTAACAGCTCTTTGCCACGGAACAGGGCGGCAATATGTGTTCCCTGCGGCATCTTGAGTTCACGCAGCGCTGCGCCAACGCACCAGTTCTCGGCGTTGAGCTGATAGACAAACTGCTCCCATTGGTTTTCCTGGTGGACATCCAGCCCCACGCGTGAAATCGGGGCTAATGCCGGTGGCACCACCACCTTGGCCTTTTTGGCGGCAAAGGACAGCGAGGTGCCCTGCAACAGCAGTGAAACCAACACGACAAAGAACGCTACGTTAAAGAACAGATTGGCATTGGGTAGCCCGGCCATCATCGGGAATACTGCCAGGATCACCGGCACCGCGCCGCGTAACCCCACCCAGGAGATAAACATGCGTTCGCGCAGGTTGAAGTTGCGAAACGGCAGCAGGCCGATAAACACCGAAATCGGGCGGGCAAACAGGATCATCCACAGCGAGAGCAGCAGGGCGGGGATGGCGATAGGCAATAGGTCGTGCGGGTTAAGTAACAGCCCCAGCACCAGGAACATGCCGATCTGGCTCAACCAGGCCAGGCCGTCGAAGGTTTGCACAATGCCGTGGTAGTTACGGATTGGGCGGTGACCCAGCAGCAGGCCGCACAGATAGACTGCCAGAATGCCGCTGCCATCCAGGGCGGTGGTCAGCGCAAAGATTAAAATGCCACCGCTCACGGCCAGCAGTGGATACAACCCTTCTGCCAGCTTGATGTGATTGATCAGCGTCAACAGCAACCAGCCGCCGCCCAGGCCGAGCACGATGCCCATGCCGAACTGCTGCAATAGATGGACGATGAACATCCAGCTTAACGAGGTTTCGCCAGCGGAAATCATGGCAATCAGGGTGATGGTTAAAAACACCGCCATGGGATCGTTGCTGCCGGACTCAATTTCCAGCGTAGCGCTGACACGCTCGTTCAACCCTTTGCCACCTAGCAGTGAAAATACCGCTGCCGCATCGGTCGAGCCAATAATGGCGCCGATCAACAGCCCTTGGATCAAATCGAGGTTAAATAGCCAGGCGGCAGCCATGCCAGTCAGACCCGCGGTGATCAGTACGCCGAGGGTGGCCAGAGACAATGCGGGCCATAGTGCGACACGGAAGGAGCTGACGCGGGTACGCATACCACCGTCGAGCAGGATCACGGCCAAAGCCAGGTTGCTGACCAGATAGGCGGCGGGATAGTTATCGAAGGCGATGCCACCAGGGCCGTCAACACCGGCCAGCATGCCTATCGCCAGGAAGATCACCAGAATGGGAATACCCAGGCGTGAAGAGAAAGAACTGAGCAGAATACTTGCTCCCACCAACACGGCACCGATGATGAACAAGCTATTGATCGTGCTGGCATCCAAAATAATGTTCTCCTGCGAGTTGAGCTAAATGGGGGGAGTAAAAGCATAGACACCAGGTCATAATAGCCTGTTTTTCCTGTGCAACGCCAAGGCTGATTGCCAAAAAATTGTGCCATTATGGCTACTTGTCGCAAAATTTGATGAAAAGACAAATGAAATGTGGGTATTTCGGATTTTGTGCCTATTTATCAGCTGATTGAGGATGGCGGGAAACAGATTATTGATGAAAAACCATTAATCCCCCAGCAGGAGGCTTAATGGTTTGCATGCGGGAGGTTAGTGATCGAGTGATTGCAGGGCACGCTTGATTAATTCGGCTGACAGTTTCCTTTCGGCCTCAGAGATCCCGTCCAGGTTGAGGCTGGAAAGCTCGGTTACCAATACGCTACGATCTTTGCCGCTGATGGAAGAATCCAGCGCGGACAGCAGTCTGCCCAAGATTTTCAGTAGTGTGGCGTTTTCTGCTACGGCTTCGGTTGCCGCGGTGGGTTTATCGGTCATTAAAATCCTCTCTGTCGTGACGGAAGGGAAATGTTACCGGCGCACGCGATGGTGATGCGCCATCCCTTAGGGTTCGTGAGCCCAATCGCTACCGTAAGGCAGGGATGTGGATTTTTTCTTATGCACTGTAGTTATAACAACTCACCGCAATATGCTCCAGCACAACTTTGCATCAGCGGGTCGCGATAGGCTGATCAACATGTGCGCTGAGCATCGCTCAATTATAGCTAAGCGGGCGCAGCATGCGGCGCCCGTGCACAGGAGGTTAGGCTTTGCCGGAGAACAGGAAGCGTAATAGGGGAATGCGCTTGTGCAGCTCATATAACAGGAAGGCGCAGGCAAAGACGAATACCAGACCCAACAGGAAACCCAGCAGATTATTGTCGATCAGCGGAGTCACGAAGGCCCCGTATATCAGCGTCAGGGGATGGTGAACCAGATAGATGAACAGTGAAGCGTTAACCAGATAGGTGATGCGGGGCGAATGGAAATCGAGCAGCGCATGGCCAAATGAGAACACCACGTTGGCCATCAGGACCCCGAGTACGGCTTTGATCATGATTTCCAGTTCAAACCCAAAGCTGCTGTGCGCCAGCAGTTTCTGGTTGAGCATGTAGGCAAGCAACAGCAGCAGCGAGCCCAGTACGGCTGGCCATGAGGGCTTGAGGAACACCGCTTTCAGCCATGGATATTTGAAGGCGTAAGCCCCCACAATGAAGAACGGCAGGTAGAACAGGGTTTCCATCACCACAAAGTTGAACAAACCGTTAGACAGTAAATGTGGGGCGGTGATTAAAACAACGCGATGAAATACGCCGTATATAAAGGCATACAATAACAACCACAATGAGATATTGCTGAGATTGGTCATTTTATTTATCGGCCGCGGTGCCATCGGCGTTTTTATCGCCTTAATTTTTTTAAACAGATAAAAACAGGCGCAGGTCAATAAGCATAAGGTTAATAAAAACCACAGATGGGAAACCAGCTCCCAAACCGCCACGTTTATTTTTTGATAGAGGGTAAAATCATCCCAGCCGGTTAATTTATCGGTGAAGTTCTTGAGTAAAAAGAACTGCGGCAAGGTAATCAACGGGATAGAACTCAGCAGCGGTATGGCAACCCGCTCCAGGCGTACCTTCAACCAGCGGTGGCTGTCATAGCGTTCGTACAGCATGTAGGAGAAGTAGCCGGAGATGATGAAGAACACCTGCATGCGAAAGGCGTGAATAAAGTCGTTGAGAACCGTCAGCGAAAACGACGGGGTCACGCTGTTAACCGCCCACGAATGGCTGGAGTAAATCAGAGAAAGATGAAAAGGAATGCCGAGTAGCATCAAATAGGCTCGAATCGAATCCAGGAAAAACTCGCGCTGGTTAGTGCCGTTAGTCATAGGTTACCGCTGGTGGTTGTATCTGGGGGGAGTGTAAACCCGCTTAATAAGTCGGCAATGGGGTAATCGTAAACACAAACCCTACTATAGCGACCGACATTTTTCCATAGCGTCTTGGAGCACAGCTTGCTACGCTGCACAACTGCTTAAACTCTAAGCCGTAAACATCAGCACACGTTTATCATGTTGTCGGCGAGCTGAATAATCCATTAATATGGATTTTGAATATTTTGAGCACACGAATAGGGGGGGATGTGCTAGTAAATCTATTATCAAAAAAACCACGCGCCACGAGCGTACGTTGGTTAGGTGCTACCGTTTTATGCACGTTGTTGAGTTCGCAGGCATGGGCTTTTTCTATCGACGATGTGGCCAAACAGGCCCAGGATCTGGCGGGAAAAGGCTTTGAAGCCCCGAAGAGCAACCTTCCTTCTCAGTTTCGCGATATGAAGTTCGCGGACTATCAGCAGATACAGTTCAACCACGACAAAGCCGTATGGAACAAGCTGAAAACCCCTTTCAAGCTTGAGTTCTACCATCAAGGGATGTACTTCGACACGCCGGTCACCATCAATGAGGTCACGGCCAGCACCGTCAAAGAGATCAAATACAGCCCGGACTATTTCAACTTTGGCCCCGTCAAGCACGATCCCGATTCGGTGAAGAAACTCGGTTTCGCCGGGTTTAAAGTGCTCTATCCGGTCAACAGTGCGGATAAGAACGACGAAATCATGAGTATGCTGGGTGCCAGCTATTTCCGTGTGGTGGGCAAAGGGCAGGTTTATGGGCTTTCTGCGCGTGGGTTGGCGATTGATACCGCCTTGCCATCTGGCGAAGAATTCCCGCGTTTCCGCGAGTTCTGGATCGAACGTCCCAAGCAGGGCGATAAGCATCTGGTGATTTATGCCTTGCTGGATTCTCCACGAGCCACCGGCGCATACCGTTTTGTGGTTTACCCCGGCCGCGATACCACGGTAGATGTCCAGTCCAAAGTGTTCCTGCGCGATAAAGTTGGCAAGCTGGGTATGGCGCCGTTGACCAGCATGTTCCTGTTTGGGCCGAGCAATCCTTCGCCAACGCTGAATTACCGCCCGGCGCTGCATGACTCCAACGGTCTGTCTATCCATGCTGGTAATGGCGAGTGGATCTGGCGTCCGCTGAACAATCCTAAGCACCTATCTGTCAGCACTTACAGCATCGAAAACCCGAAAGGTTTTGGTCTGCTGCAGCGTGGCCGTGATTTCCGTGACTACCAAGACTTGGACGATCGTTACGATCTGCGTCCAAGCGCCTGGGTTGAGCCGCGCGGCGATTGGGGCAAGGGCAAGGTTGAGCTGGTAGAGATCCCAACTGCGGATGAAACCAACGATAACATCGTGGCGTTCTGGACGCCGGACGTGTTGCCAGATGCGAAAACGCCGCTGGTATTGAACTACCGCCTGCACTTCACCCGCGATGAAGAGAAGCTGCATTCGCAGGATATCGGCTATGTGGGTAAAACCATGCGTTCAACCGGTGATGTGAAACAGTCAAACCTGATCCGCGAGCCGGACGGTAGCGTGGCGTTCCTGGTTGACTTCGTCGGCCCGGCACTGAAAGCGCTGGATGCCAATACGCCGGTAGCTGCTCAGATCAGCATTGGTGACAACGGCGAAATGGTGGAAAACAGCGTCCGCTATAACCCGGTAACCAAAGGCTGGCGTTTGACGGTGCGTTTGAAAGTGAAAGACGAGAAAAAGCCGGTAGAAATGCGTGCTGCGTTGGTCAACGGTGACAAGACCCTGTCGGAAACCTGGAGCTATCAGCTACCTGCCAATGAATAAGTTTACTGAAACTGCCCAGGAATATCTTGCGGCAATGCCCCTGACCGATGAGCGGTCAGGGGCGCTCAAACAACAATCGATGGACAGCGATATCCCGGCACTGGAGGCTTTGCATCGTCAGATGGGGGCCTCTGATGTCAATGCGGCGTCGCTGCCCGCCGATGACATTGCCCTGGCCTCGGTCAAGGCGCGCATCAGCCAGGCTTGGCCGGATGCCGTCGATGACGACGATTTTGATTGTGACCCGCAAGGGCGCACCATCCTGAAAGCCACGCCGCCGGTAAAACGTACCACCATGTTTCCCGAGGCCTGGCGCACCAACCCGGTGGGGCGTTTCTGGGATTCTCTGCTGGGCCGTAAGACGCACAATCGTCATGCCAGCAAAGAAGAAGCAGAGGCGGAAAACCGCTGGCGTATCGTCGGTTCAATGCGCCGTTACGTGCTGTTGATCCTGATGCTGGTGCAAACCGGCATCGCCACCTGGTACATGAAGACCATTCTGCCTTATCAGGGCTGGGCGCTGATCGATCCTATCGCCATGTGGGATCAGGATCTTATGCAGTCGATGTTGCAACTGTTACCTTATCTTTTGCAGACCGGCATTCTGATCCTGTTTGCTATTCTGTTCTGTTGGGTCTCTGCCGGTTTCTGGACGGCGCTGATGGGATTCCTGCAGCTGTTGATCGGCAAAGATAAATACAGTATTTCTTCGACCATCAAAGGCGATGAGCCGATCGATGCGGCGCACCGTACCGCGTTGATCATGCCGATCTGTAACGAAGACGTCGAACGGGTCTTTGCCGGGCTGCGGGCAACCTATGAGTCGGTGAAGGCGACCGGTCAGCTTGAGCATTTCGATATCTATGTGCTGAGCGACAGTTACGATCCCGATATCTGCGTCGCCGAACAGAAAGCCTGGATGGAGCTGTGCCGCGATGTTGAGGGGCACGGGCGCATCTTCTACCGTCGTCGCCGCCGCCGTGTGAAACGCAAGAGCGGCAACATCGACGATTTCTGCCGTCGTTGGGGCGGTGAGTATAGCTACATGGTGATCCTGGACGCGGACAGCGTGATGAGCGGCGAGTGCCTCACCGGCCTGGTACGCTTGATGGAAGCCAACCCGAACGCCGGTATCATCCAGTCTGCGCCAAAAGCCTCAGGCATGGATACGCTGTATGCACGTGTGCAGCAGTTCGCCACGCGCCTCTATGGCCCGTTGTTCACTGCTGGTCTGCACTTCTGGCAGTTGGGCGAATCCCACTACTGGGGTCATAACGCCATCATCCGGGTGAAACCCTTTATCGAGCACTGCGCGTTGGCACCGTTGCCAGGTGAAGGCTCGTTTGCCGGTTCCATCCTCTCCCATGACTTTGTAGAGGCCGCATTGATGCGTCGTGCTGGCTGGGGCGTGTGGATCGCCTATGATCTGCCGGGCAGTTATGAAGAGTTACCGCCTAACCTGCTTGACGAGCTGAAACGCGACCGCCGCTGGTGTCATGGTAACCTGATGAACTTCCGCCTGTTCCTGGTAAAAGGCATGCATCCGGTACACCGCGCGGTGTTCCTGACCGGGGTTATGTCCTACCTGTCGGCACCGTTGTGGTTTATGTTCCTGGCGCTGTCCACAGCGTTGCAGATAGTGCATACCCTGGTGGAGCCACAATACTTCCTGCAACCCCGGCAGTTGTTCCCGGTGTGGCCACAGTGGAAGCCAGAATTGGCTATTGCGCTATTCTCTACCACCATGGTGCTGCTGTTCTTGCCGAAGTTGCTGAGTATCGTGCTGGTCTGGGCGAAAGGGTCGAAGCAGTACGGCGGGCCGATCCGGCTGTTGATCTCCATGCTGATGGAAGTGATGTTCTCAGTGCTGTTGGCACCGGTGCGCATGCTGTTCCATACCGTGTTTGTGGTTAGCGCGTTCCTGGGCTGGGAAGTGGTGTGGAACTCGCCGCAGCGTGATGATGACGACACCCCGTGGGGCGAAGCCTTCAAACGTCACGGTTCGCAAATGCTGCTGGGGCTGGTTTGGGGCGGCGGCATGGCATTGCTGGATCTGAACTTCCTGTGGTGGCTGTCACCGATCGTCTTCTCGCTGATCCTGTCGCCGTTTGTTTCGGCGCTGTCGAGCCGGGCTACGCTCGGTCTCAAGAGCAAGCGAGCCAAGCTGTTCCTGATCCCGGAAGAGTACGATCCGCCGCGTGAGCTGGTTGCCACCGACACCTATCTGCACCTTAATCGCCAGCGTGCCTTGCGCAACGGCTTTATGCATGCAGCGGTGGACCCGTCTTACAACGCCTTGGCTGCCGCGCTGGCAACGGCTCGTCACCATCTGCGTACCATTATCGATCGGACGCGGGAAGAGCGGGTGAACGAGGCGCTGGAAGTAGGGCCAGAGAAGCTGGCGAAAGCCAAACGTCTTGAGCTGTTGAGCGATCCGGTAGCGTTGTCACGCCTGCATCAGCGTATTTGGCTGCTGCCGCAGGGCGAGGCTTGGCGTGAACATTATCGGCAGTTACCGCATAATGAACTGGCTCACCCCGTCGGCCAACGCTAACGGTTAGTATTCATTAAAGGGGAATGCGCACTGCGTGTTCCCCTTTTTCGTTTCACTCTCAACAAAGGCTTGGTTGTTGAAAATGGCTTCACTAGTCCGTCTGGCACTGTTGGCCACGATGATCACGGCATTATCTGGCTGCGGTAGTATTATCAGCCGTACGGTTCCTGGCGCAGGCCACGGACACCAATATTATCCAGGGGTGCAGTGGGATTTGCGTGATACCCCCTGGCGCAGCGTTATGGTGATTGATGTGCCGCTCTCGCTGGTGGTAGATACCTTTATGCTGCCGTTTGATGCGCAGCATGGGCCTTACGAATAGGTCTTAGTTGCCGGTGGCGAAGACTACTAACTGATAACTTTGGTTATTGCAGTCGAAAGTGGTCAACGCCGTCATCCCCAGGCCCGCAACATGGGCGGCCAGCGAGTGCGGGTTATCCTCGTTAACAAACAGCGCGCCAACGTCAAAATCCTGCTGAGTTCGCGCTTTGACCGCAGCAACCAACTGGCGTAGCACGCCTTTTCCCCGCCATTTGGCACTCAGGCATACCGGCCCATAGAGAAATACCCGCTGTTGATTCATTGCCCGGTCTTGAAACCGCTGCGTGGCCAATGTGTGCAGCATGGCATCCACTACCGGCGGTCGGGGTTGGGCGTTGGTTTGCATCAGGCAGACAAACCCAGCCAACTGCTCATCCTCAGTGGCGATCAAGATACCCAGGCCATTATTGATGCTTGCCAGCTGTTTTTCACTCATCTGCGAAACGATAAAACCTTGTTGCCGCTGCAGGGGGGTAAGTTGCTCTGGCGTGTTTTCCGCCTGGAGGGCCAAAATTGCGGGATAGTCACCGGGAACGGCCTGTCTGATGAGCATGATACCTGCCTGTTTAAATATGGGGAGGATGCAGCATGCAACGTGTAGTCATGGTCGTCAAGGCGAGGGTGGGCAACCAGGCACCCACCCAACTGGCTTAACGTTCATCCCATTCGTCGGCCGCGCTCTGGCCCTCTTCGGTATCCAGCGGAGGGTCGAGCTGAAAATCACCTTCCTCCCACTCATGCAGCGTATTTTCGTTGATCCATTCTGCACGGATCTCAATCTCGTCGTAGTCACCGTCAAAAACGGCTTGGGCGGCAGCTCCGCTGCGCATCGTCATGCATTCGACGGACTCACCTTCTTCTTGAAAAAATTCCGCCTGCCACATCGTGTCGCCATCCAACATGATGTATTTTTGCAGGTTAAACTGTTGGGGTACCGGCGGCTCGTCATCATCGCCGCCTTCCGCCGTTTCGATAAACTCTTCGCGAGCGGCTTCGATTGCTTCTTCCAGCGTGGCGTACAGGCTCATGCTCATCTCCTTTTCAATCATCTTGGGGAACATCAGCATTAATTGTTGTCGCATCGCCGCAGGATGCAAATTTTTTGTTGTCCGTTTTGCGACGATGGTTGTCCATCAGCCGGGAGACGCGTGACCACGGGCAGGAAATAATGGCTACACCCTTTGGTCTGTAGGAGAATCAGGATGTTAGCCAACCCAGCAAGCAAGTATCGGCCGTTCCCGGCCATCGATTTACCCGATCGTCAGTGGCCGGGCCGCACCCAGCAACAGGCACCGCGCTGGTGTTCCAGCGATCTGCGTGACGGCAATCAGGCGTTGGCCGAGCCGATGGATAACGCTCGCAAGCTACAGTTTTACCAGTTGTTACTGTCCTGCGGGTTCAAGGAAATCGAGGTGGCATTTCCTTCCGCATCCCAAACCGACTTTGACTTCGTTCGTCACTTGATCGAGCAACGGCTGATCCCGGATGACGTTTCAATCCAGGTGCTGACACAGTCGCGCGACGATCTGATCGACCGCACGATGGAGTCGTTACTAGGGGCACCACGCGCCATTGTGCATCTGTATAACGCCACCGCCCCGATGTTTCGCGATATCGTCTTCAAGCAGGACAAGGCAGCCACCGTAGCGCTGGCGGTGAACGGAGCACGCCGCATTCGCCAATGGTGCGATCGGCATCCGGAAACTGACTGGTGTTTCGAATATTCGCCGGAGACCTTCTGCTTTACCGAACTGGAGTTTGTCCTGCGAATCTGTGAGGCGGTGGCGGACGTATGGCAACCCGAACGCCAGCGGCCCATGATCATCAACCTGCCGGCCACCGTGGAGATGAGTACCCCGAACATTTATGCCGACCAGATCGAATGGTTCTGTCGCCACTTCAGCCAGCGGCAGCAAGTGACCATTAGCGTGCATCCGCATAACGATCGTGGTACCGGTGTCGCTTGTGCCGAGCTGGCCATGCTGGCGGGGGCTGACCGGGTTGAAGGCTGCCTGTTTGGTAACGGCGAACGCACCGGTAATGTCGATCTGGTGACGTTAGCGCTTAATTTGTACACCCAGGGGATCGCCCCAGGGTTGGACTTCAGCCGGCTGAAAGAAGTGGTTGAAGTGGTGGAGCAGTGTAACCAGTTACCGGTGCATCCGCGGCATCCTTACGCTGGGGAGTTGGTGTTTACCGCGTTCTCTGGCTCGCATCAGGACGCTATCAAGAAAGGCTTTGCCGCCCAGCAGCAGCGTGAAGATGGGTTATGGCAGGTGCCTTATCTGCCGCTTGACCCGGCAGACGTGGGTTGCAGCTATGAGGCGGTGATCCGTGTTAACAGCCAGTCTGGCAAGAGCGGTGCTGCCTGGCTGCTGGAGCAGAATCATGGATTACGCCTGCCGCGTGGCTTGCAGATCGACTTCAGCAAAGTGGTACAACAGGCCACGGATGAAAGCGGCAAGGAAATGACGGTGGCGGAAATCTGGCGGTTGTTCCGCAACAGCTACGGATTGGTGGAACAGCCGCGCTTACAACTGCTCAGCTATCAAACGCAAAGCCAGGGTGGGGCGGCATACAGCTTTACGGCACAGGTGGCTCTGGCGGGGGAGCCAATGCAGTTGCAAGGCAGCGGTAACGGGCTGTTATCCAGCGCGGTGGACGCGTTGTGCCAGCGCTTTGGCCTGGTGCTGGCTATCGACGATTACCATGAACACACCTTGGGCCATCAGAGCCATAGCCGGGCAGTAACCTATATCCGGTGTACTCCAGCAAGGGGAGAGGCAACTTACGGTGTGGGGATTGACACCGACTCGGCCAGCGCCTCGCTGCAGGCATTGTTCAACGTGGCTGGCCGCTGTTTGCCGTGATAGCTGGCTGAGCCTGGGTAAAATAGGTGCTGGGGGAAACGCCAAGCAGGCGGCGGAACATGGCGCTAAACGCGCTGGGGCTGTCATAGCCCAGATCCAAAGCCACTTCCAGCACCGATCTTCCGGCAGCCAGGGCGTTGAGCGCCGCCAGCAGGCGGGCACGACGTACCCAGTCACTAAAGCGTAGGCCGGTCTCACGTTGGAAACGACGGGATAGCGTACGGCCACTGACGTTGATGTGTTGCGCCGCCAGCTCCAACTCCCATGGTTGCGCCAATGATTGCTGAATATGCTGGCACAGGGCCAATAAGACACCATCGCGTGGCTCGGGAAGATGCAGGGGCAGGATCGGCAGCAGACGCAACTCATCAAGGATCAGTTCCATAATACGCTCTTCGCGTCCGCCGGGCCGGTAACCGGGCTGAATATTCATTGCGCTGATAATCAGTTCACGCAATAAGGGGGAAATTTGCACCACCTGGCACTGAGCGGGCAAATCGGCGCGAGCCAGGGGATCGACGAACAGCGTGCGCGCCGCCACGTTACCGCTAAAACGCAGGTTATGTTCCACTTTGGCCGGTAACCAGACGCCACGGCCTGGGGGGACGACCCAACTGCCTACGCGCGTATTCACCTGCACCACGCCGCTGAGGCCATGGATCAGTTGAGCGCAGCTGTGGCAGTGATCCGGTTCGCAATCACCATCCTGATAGTCCTTTGAAAATGGCACGATAGACTGATTCTCTGGGAGAACATCGACGTTAAACAGCATTGTTCCTCCTCTGGAGCCTGATGATGTGTCTGTTGCAGCATGCCATGTCTTGCGGCTACCGCAAAGCGCATTTCCGGTAGACGATGGATGCTGTAGGCAAGTTGCAACACGTTTGTTTCCCCTCACCCCAACCCTCTCCCAAAGGGCGAGGGGGCAGGCATGGAGTTGTGTTCAGGTGCAGACGTTAATCTGTACCGGTGGGATGTTGACGACGAAAATTGTAGCCAAGTGGTAGCACCATCGGTTCCCTCTCCTGGGGGAGAGGGTTAGGGTGAGGGGGCATTTTCTCATCATGGCAGGCATAAAAAAAGCCAGCGCTTGGCGCTGGCTTAAGGCTGATTACTTAGTGTCTATCAGGCGTGCGTGACCGGTTTGTCACCGCTTTTACCCTGGGTGTTTTCCAGCATGCGGCGGATCGGAACGATTAGCAGGATAAGCACGGCGGCACAGATCACCAGCGCAATAGAGCAGCGGGCGAACAGGGTTGGCAGCATATCCAACTGATCCGCTTTCACATGGCCACCGATCAAGCCGGCGGCCAGGTTGCCCAACGCGCTGGCACAGAACCACAGGCCCATCATCTGGCCACGCATTCTATCCGGTGCCAGTAGCGTCATGGTTGCCAGCCCAATCGGGCTGAGGCAAAGCTCACCCAGCGTCAGCATCAGGATACTGCCTACCAGCCACATCGGTGACACGCCAGCGCCGCCATTGCCCAACACTTGTTGCGCGGCCAGCATCATCAGGCCAAAGCCTGCGGCGGCAAACAGAATACCAATCACGAATTTGGTGATGCTGCTCAGGCGGATTTTGTTACGAGCCAGAGCCGGCCAGGCCCAACTGAAGATTGGCGCCAACAGGATAATGAACAGTGCGTTAATCGATTGGAACCATACCGCCGGGATCTCGAAGTCGCCGATCATGCGGTTGGTGTAATCGTTAGCGAACAGGTTGAACGAGGTCGGTTTCTGTTCGAAGGCCGACCAGAAGAAGGCGGCAGAAATCAGCAGGATAAAACAGACCAGCAGACGCGCACGCTCTTTGCGGCTCAGCCCGGCAAAGAAGAACAGATAGATAAAGTACAGCGTGACCGAGGCGGCGATGACGTAAACCAGCATGCTGGCAACGGCGACCGGGTTAATCACGATGATGCCTTGAGAGATCATAATCACGATCGCGGCAACGCCCACGGCCAGCGCAATCAGCCAGCCACCCACGCCATTTTTCTTGGCAACCGGGCTATTCCAGGTTGAATCAAGGCCCACTTCACTGTCATAGCGCTTCATGGCCGGTACGGCAAACACCCGGAAGATCACCAAAGCCACCAACATCCCGATACCACCGATGCCGAAGCCCCAGTGCCAACCGTGTGAACGGATCAGCCAGCCGGAGATCAGCGGGGCAATAAAGGAGCCCATGTTGATGCCCATGTAGAACAGCGAGAACCCACCGTCACGGCGCGCATCACCTTTCTTGTACAGGGTACCGACCATTACCGAGATACAGGTTTTGAACAGGCCGGAACCGAGCACGATAAACATCAGGCCGACGAAGAACAGGTCGTTGCCCATAAAAGCGGACAAGGCTATCGACAGATGGCCCAAAGCGATCAGGATCGAACCGTACCAAACGGCTTTTTGCTGGCCGAGCCAGTTATCGGCTAACCAGCCACCCGGCAGTGCCGCCAGGTACATACTGCCAGCAAAGATACCGACGATCGCCGAGGCGTTTTCGCGCGCCAACCCCATCCCGCCGTCATAAACCGTGGCGGCCATAAACAGGATCAGTAACGGACGAATGCCATAAAACGAGAAGCGCTCCCACATTTCAGTGAAGAACAGCGAGCCGAGAGGATATGGATGGCCGAGGAACGTCCGGCTTTCTTTCTGATTAACAGAGGATTGCATAAAGTCTTCCCAATATAATGTGCTGCGCGCAGGCAGCAGATACTGTGGTATGTCTGTGTCTGTAAGCGAGGAAATCCCGCTGATGCGGATTACCTGACAAAACCTCAGCCGCAGCGCCTATTAAGCTTAAAAACCCTGCAGGCCATTTTATTCACTTGGTCAGAATGTTACTTCTGGCGTGATATTATTTAACCATTTGATAACTGAATGGTGGCTTTGTCTAGTACCTGTATCCCATTTTTTAGACGAAAAGTCGACAAACATCTCCTTTATTGGTTTTTATGTTGGTTGAGACGTTATTTTCATTGACAGGTGGTTTATTGCTCTGCGTGTGATTTTTTTGTCTAAAAACAAGGTGTTAATAATATTATTCTTAGAGATTAGGGCAGCGTCGCAGCGGGAGGGTAACAATAATAAAAGTAAGGGAAACGGGGCTTGGGGGATATTTATCAGAACAACTGGCGATAAATAGCGCTATTACTCTTCCTGTAACGTATCTTCACGCATTCTCGCTGGACGCCGTTGCAGACACCACCAAGAATAGAACGCGTTAAATAGCACTACCAGCGCCGTCATGCAAAATACCGCGCGGAATCCATAGCTGGCGGAAACGGCAGCGCCTAGCAGTGGGCCGCTGACGTTGCCGATATCACGGAAAGATTGGTTATAGCTGAATATTCGCCCGGCAACCTGATTGGTACAGTTGTAGATCAGCAAGGTTTGCACCGCAGGCAGTAGTGCGCCATCGGCAGCGCCGAGCAGGAAGCGCAATACGCCGAGTTGCCAAGGCGTCTGGACAAAGGCCATCGGGATCAGCAACAGCACGGAAATCACCAGCATAAACACCAGAATACGCTCCGGACCGATCCTGTCGCCCAGCTTGCCCAGCCGTGGCGCACTCATCAAGGCGGCAACGCCGGGCACCGAGGCGATCAACCCACTGACAAACGCCAGGCTGCTGATGTTACCCGCCAGTTCACGCACGTAAAGCGTCAGGATAGGGGCAATCGAGCCGGTAGCGATTTGGAT
>NZ_JBKJYW010000316.1:0-12459 GCF_046715635.1 Serratia sp. (in: enterobacteria) | reverse complement strand
GGCAGTGAAGTCACTAAAAATACGCTGGCAAACGCAAAAGAATTGCTGGCCGCATAACTTTTTTACTTTCCTGAGGTCATAATGAGGCCCTGTAAAGGTTCCCAACTGCTGCAAGGTCTATTATCATCGGCATCCTATGCCCTAAAGGAATGTGATTATTATGCGCTGTAAAATGCTGACAGCTGCCGCTGTGGTTCTTGTGATGCTGACCGCAGGCTGTTCTACTTTTGAGAAGGTGGTTTACCGGCCTGATATCAACCAGGGTAACTACCTGACACCAACCGACGTGGCAAAAATCCACAAGGGAATGACGCAACAACAGGTTGCTTACACATTGGGCACGCCAATGATGCAGGATCCGTTTGGTACCCAGACGTGGTTCTACGTGTTCCGCCAAGAGCCAGGCCATGAGAAGATCACGCAGCAAACGCTGACGTTGACGTTCGACAGCGCAGGCGTGTTGACGGATCTGCAGAATAAACCGGCACTGACCGAGTAAGCCGAGCCGGAGCTGTCATCCGGCCCGTGGGGGAAGAGTGAGATCCTTCATGACAGTCGCAGGCTGCAACTCGGAAGACAACGTTCTGATGAAGATAAGGCGCATTCAGCGCCTTATTTTTTTGCTTTTTCCGCCCGCTGACGGCGCAGTTCTTTGGGATCGGCAATCAATGGCCGGTAAATCTCTACCCTGTCGCCATCATTGAGCACATCGCTCAGCTTAGCCGGTCGGCTGTAAATACCCACCTTGTTGCTGGCCAAATCGATATCGCTTCGTAGCTCTAACAGCCCAGAAGCCAGGATGGCCTGCTCAACGCTGCTGCCTGCGGCCAACTTAACCTGGCGCACATACTGGCGTTCTGGCAACGCATAGACCACCTCAACGCGTATCTCAGACACTGTAGACCTCTTTGGCGCGCTGAGTGAACGCTTGCACCATACTACCGGCCAGTTCTTTGAACACTTTCCCGAAGGCCAGTTCGATCAGTTTGTTGGTGAACTCAAAATCCAGGTGCAGCTCTACCTTGCACGCCTCGGGGCTTAACGCAGTGAACTGCCAGCCGCCCATCAGCTTACGGAACGGGCCATCGACCAGCTGCATATTGATGCTTTGGTTATCCAGCAGCGTATTGCGCGTGGTAAAGGTTTTGCTGATGCCGGCTTTTGCCACCTCTACCGCGGCGGTCATTTCATTTGGGGAAGCGGCAATCACCCGGCTGCCGGTGCATCCTGGCAGAAAATCGGGGTAAGAATGAACATCGTTAACCAACTGATACATCTGCTCAGCGCTGAATGGCACTAATGCAGATCGACTGATCTGGGGCATATCATTTCCTGAGAGGCAAAAAACGTACAGATAATACCATTTATCTGGCGCCAAACAAAAAATCTGCTACGCGCGGCACGGCTCCAAAATGCGAGAAATTGCGCAGGTGCTGAGTGGGAAAGGATTTCTTTCGCTGCGCCATCCAGTATAATGAGCGCACTATGACAAAGAAAAAAGCATACAAACCCGGTTCCGCAACCATTGCACAAAACAAGCGAGCACGTTTCGAATACTCCATCGAAGAGGAGATCGAGGCGGGTTTGGCCCTGCAAGGTTGGGAAGTAAAATCACTGCGTGCTGGCAAAGCTAACATCAGCGACAGTTATGTGATGTTCCGCGACGGTGAAGCCTATCTGTTTGGCGCCACCATTTCGCCGCTGAACGTCGCTTCAACTCATGTGGTATGCGATCCAACACGTTCCCGTAAACTCCTGCTGAAAAAACGTGAGCTAGACTCACTGATCGGCCGCGTTACCCGCGATGGTTATACCGTCGTCGCCCTCTCCATGTATTGGAAAAATGCCTGGAGCAAGGTGAAGATCGGCGTCGCCAAAGGTAAGAAAGAACACGATAAGCGCGATGACATCAAAGATCGTGAGTGGCAGACGGCGAAAGCCCGTATCATGAAGCATGCCAACCGTTAAGCCGCTGGCTTAACAGGGTAATCTTCTGTTATACTGCACAAAGTACTTGGGGCTGATTCTGGATTCGACGGGATTTGCGAAGCCCTAGGAGCATGCCGAGGGGCGGTTTGCCTCGTAAAAAGCCGCAAAAAAATAGTCGCAAACGACGAAAACTACGCACTAGCAGCTTAATACCCTGCTTAGAGCCCTCTCTCCCTAGCTTCCGCTCTTAAGACGGGGATCAAGAGAGGTCAAACCCAAAAGAGATCGCATGGAAGTCCTGCCTGGGGCTAAAGTGCTAAATCTAATCAGGCTAGTTTGTTAGTGGCGTGTCCATCCGCAGCTGACCGGCGAATGTAAAGATTGGACTAAGCATGTAGTGCCGACGGTGTAGTAATTTCGGACGGGGGTTCAAATCCCCCCAGCTCCACCACTTTTGATAGGACTGTGCATGGACAGCAAGTGCAAAAACAGTCACTTAGAGATACAAACCGGACACTGACCAGACAGTGAATGGACCACAAAGGGTACGTAAAGGAGCCGCGGATTTTTTAGCGGCTTTCTTGTTTGTGATGATCGGCCATCATAAATCGAAAAAAATTTGTCCGGGTGGCAGCAACCATTACAGAGGTTGGGAGGGCGATTTCCAGATACAGAAAACGCCCTCCGCAGCGTCCAGTAGACAGTTGATCAAGAAAGAAGAAAGATTTAATTCGTGGCAGATATAGTTAGAGCAGCGTCAGCAAATGTCGTTAACGCTCTTGCAGCAGAACTATTGTGACTAATGGCAATTGAGTACTCACGCCCATCTCCGCGCACAGTCCAACAAGCATTGAATACATTCTTACCAGCGCCAGCCACGGCATAGGCCGGATAAGTCGGTGATCCCGCCACTTGCAAATAAAGTATCACGATGTCGCCGGCAACCATACCAGCAAGGCCCAGGTTAACTTGAAGCAAGTAGTTGCGGCCATCGGATGCCGACTGGATACCTGTGGTCGTATCGTAAACAATATTGGTTCCCTCAAGGACGCTGTTGAAAACTACTGTTGTTGTGGTGTTTGCCACTATCGATTGGCCTGTTGTCTTTCTGACCCGAGTGAAGTAGTTGCTCGGAAATTGTGAATATTTATACGGCGTTGGCAGCCCAGCACGTTCAAGCTGCGGAGCGGATAGGATTATGCGTAAGTCCCCGTCCGCTATGGTTTCGAACTTCACTTCCACATCAATGTAAGCCGCTGCTGGAGAGGGTGCACCAGGAGGAACAACGAAGCCATCATTGACATAAATGAGAGGTCTATTCGAACCGATAACATACACTTTTGCCGGGGTTTCTCTCAAAATTGTGCCAGTTGCGGAAACTAGCGTCATCTTTAGCGTTACTTTCGTGTTTGTTGTAATGCCCCCCGATTCACTGTAGTAGGAACTGGCGTTGATACTAAAGCATATCGGGGTATAAACAACGATCGGCCCCGTTGTATGCCGATAGCGCAGATAGCCAGCCTGCCCAGCCAGATTGCTCTTGGCTTCAACATCTAAACTGCCTATACCATTCCCAATTGTCGTCTTCTTAGTTGGCGATGTCAGCCCGGAAAGGTCTAATGTCCAGTTACCCGGATGCACTGCTACTGCTGGCCGCCGACAATGACGAGAACGGCACCGGCCAGACCCGCGCCACCGAGGCCGCCCAACTGACCGGCGCTACACTGGCATTACCGCCAATTATCGGTGACTGGAACGATCTCTATCAGCAACAGGGCAAACTCCCTACCCTGGCACAGTTGCAGGTGTTTAACCCACCGCAGCCCCCTAGCCCGTTCGACACCCTCAGCGATGCCGACCTGAAAGCCATGAGCGCCAGTGAGAAAGCCGCACTGCTGGCCGAACACTACCAGCACTTGCTGGCGGTGCCGCCGGTGGGGGAAGATTTATGCCGCTACGAGAATGGCGCATGGCAGGTATTGCCTTACCGGGTACTTAGCCGGGAAATTGCCGCCCTGTTCCAGAAAATCCGCGCCCCGTTCTCGGCCTCCGGGATCGGCAGCGTTCTGGATACGCTTAAACTGATGGTGCCGCAGATGGGCACCCCGGCCCGCCAGTTGATCGGCTTTCGTAATGGGGTGTTTGATACCGTCACCGGCCAGTTTAGCGCCCACCAGAAAACCCACTGGCTGCGCACCGTGAACAGCGTGGATTACACGCCACCCAAGGCCGGGGAAAATCTGGCTGACCACGCGCCGCACTTCTGGCGCTGGCTGACGCGGGCCGCCGGACAGCAACCCGACAAACGGGAACGTATCCTCGCGGCACTCTTTATGGTGCTGGCCAACCGCTATGACTGGCAGATGTTCCTTGAAGTGACCGGGCCGGGTGGCAGCGGTAAAAGCGTGATGGCCTCGATCGCCAGCCTGCTGGCGGGGAAAGACAACACCACCTCGGCCTCTATCGATACGCTGGAACCCGAACGACGCCCGCGATCTGCTCCAGGCGCAGCAACACTCGGATGAAGCGCTGGAGATCAAACGCAGTGCCGATCCGCTGGTTGATTTTTGTGGCTACCTGCTGGAAGAGAGTGAACCCCACGGCCTGTATATGGGAAACGCCAATATTGTGCCCGCCAACCCGCGCAAGTATCTGTATCACGCTTACCTGTCTTATATGGAGGCGCGAGGACACAAATACCCGTTGAATCTGACGGCGTTCGGACGAGCCATACCGCAGACCTTGCGCGAATACGAGATCACCTTGCTTAAGCGCAAGACCAATCAGGGGATACAGACCAACCTGGTACTGAGTGAGGATTGTGAGGCCGATTGGCTGCCTAAGTGTGAAGCGCACTGAGTGAACGCGGTCACGATCGTTTTCACCGATCAATACTCGGCTATTGATCTGCCGAACCCATTGGACGCTGCCGCAGTGAGGCATTTATAGTCCCTTGTATAAACCGCATACAGTCCAACACCAGGGAAAATGTATCGGTTATCCTTCCGGCCCGCTTGCGGGCCGTTCGCTCCCGCCCTTTCAGTACAACGGCAAAACCGGCTCCGGCCGGTTTTTTTGTGCTTGCCGATCGCCACTGTTCACGCTGGAGTGAACAGTTGTGCACAGTTTCCGGATAACTCATCACCACTTAAGATAATGATTAATATATATAAAATGTAAAAAGTGAACAGTGTGACCAGTTTTTCTATAAATCTTTTTTTGTGGCAACCTTCCGGCTGGTTTTGTGTTCGCGGATCGGGACTGTTCACACTGGAGTGAAGAGTTGTGCACAGTTCCCGGAAAACTCATCACCCTTTAATGCAATGATTAATATAGAGAAAATTCAAAAGTGAACAGTGTGACTAGTTTTTCTATAAATCTTTTTTTCTTGGCTGCTTTACCGTAACTTACTACTAATGACCATCCCCAAGGATTGATGATGACAGCACAAATACCAAGCACAGTTTTTACTGTCTGTGTCTCTATGACTGACTGGACATGTTGCCCTGACGAGTACGGCCCTTTCTTCCCCAATGCAGATTTAAAAGCAGCGCTGGAGGCCATGCACATCAATCTTAATCTTTGTGGTCTATGCGATTACTATTTTGACGAAATTGCGGTAGGGACTGGCGATATCCTGGTATTCACATCATCCAGGTTTAGCAAGACCTACTTCATCGCTGAACTGTATCGAGGGATGACCGACCAACTAGACATTGTCACCTTTTATGTAAGTTGCCCTCACCAAGAAGTTTTTGAGCAGGTAAAACCTTACCTGCGGAGCTTCTTCGATCAGGCTAGCTGTCAGTTTGCCTACGAAGAAAGCAGCATATCAATGACCGCCGGTAGCATTGTTGAAAGCAGATCGGGCGATACCTACAGAGTGATAAAAGAAACGGGTTACCGACAAAAGGTTATTTTTCAATCCGGGAGTTTTGCTAATTAAAAGATGTGATTAGGCATAGATGAGACCACTCTTCCGGTTTGCTCACCGTAGTTTGTCCTACTCGTTATGCATTGAAATATTTGCTTAAAAATCACTCATGGAATGATATCACTTTTCATAATTGGTACACGTTTAGGTACACGCGACAAATCTGAACTCGATTTTTATCAATAAATACAACTAACTAATCAATCCATTCAGATTCCCCCAGCAAATAGGTCGCCAGTGATACCAGATAGACCCGGCGACAGTGACGAAAAAGCCCGCAATTCACGTTGCGGGCTTTTTTGTGTCTAAAACCTACGCCCCTAGAAGATGAGGCTAGCGACTTTATGGAGGAAGATTTTAATAGGTAAGAATTTTCCCAACAACATCAAATAGCCTATCTAAACGTGTGAACCGCACCCTATCCCTCCCTCTGTCTGATCGAAACTTAGAAAGGTAATCTTGCGACCAATCGGCATAAGACGCGAAAACAGAGACCTAAAACCAGAATACCCCTCTTCACTTCCTCTCGGGGCTGGAGTAAAGTCATTATTAAATTATTATAAAATATTCATCAGCACTCTTTCATAGCATCCTACCGCAATGATATCTCAGATAGCGTAGGGGTTAACAAGAACAATATGACGGACTAATAATTGTATGAATGATAACGAAGGGACACTATTTCAAAGCAATACATTCTCCCTTGAGCAAAAACTTGAAAGAGCACGAGCGCAACTGCTTGATTTAGGTGCTAGAAATAGATTGCTCAACATTCCCAGAGCACGGACGTCAAAATTTCTTGATGTGTGTGATGAGCGCTCTGAATATATTTATAAGCTATTAGTGGTTGAAGCTAAAACCTTTACCTTCCTGCATGGAAAAACTGGCAAAGATGATGATAGCCAGGAAAGTGAAGAAGTGAATGATGACATTGAAACATTTCTCTATCCGTTCAAAGAAGATGATACTCCAAAAGCACAGCATTTAGATACAAAACTCCAAACAAGGCTAACGGCTAAAGGGTTACAAAAAAGGCTATTGGACCTTTATCACGACTCTAGAACGTTAGAGGAAGAACAAGGTGTCAATATTCTTTATTTAGCACTGGGAACGTTAAAATGGATAGATCCTGCTAATAAAGAAAATATTCGCTATGCACCGTTAATTTTAATTCCTGTAACTCTTGAACGTGGCAATGTTGGTGAAAGGTTTAAACTACGAGCAAGGAACGAAGAAATTATCGCCAACCTTTCCCTTGAGGCTTTTTTAGAAAGAATTCACCAAATTACTCTTCCAGAGATGAGACTAGATGATAATCATGAATTAAATATCATTAGTTACATGTCAGATATCGCTGAAGCAGTCAGCCTTAAGCCTGATTGGCAAGTTCTAGAAAATGATATCTCTTTGGGCTTATTTTCCTTCGCTAAATTTTTAATGTATCGCGATCTAGATCCTGCTAATTGGCCCGCCAAAGATAGTATTACCTCCCAACCCATTATCCGTGCACTGATGTCGGATGGGTTTGATGAAGATGACAGTCTGCTATCCGAAGATGTACCAATCGACCCTATTATTCCACCAAAAGATATGCTGCACATCATGGATAGTGACAGTTCACAAACTCTTGCGATTCATGAGGTCCGTCGGGGTAAAAGTTTAGTCATACAGGGGCCACCTGGAACAGGTAAGTCACAAACTATCGCAAACATCATTGCTTCTGCTGTAGCGGATGGAAAAACAGTTCTTTTCGTTGCTGAAAAAATGGCTGCTCTAGAGGTTGTTAAGCGTCGCCTTGATCAGTACGGCGTTGGCGATGCTTGTCTAGAGTTACACAGCAACAAAACAAACAAGCGCGCCTTCCTGGAAGAACTTAAAAGAGTTTGGGAATTAGGTTCCCCCCGCGGAGAATTCTCAGACACATTGATAGATAATCTGACCGAAGTTCGAGATCTATTAAACCAGCATCCTGCGAGGATCCATAAGGTTTATAGCCCTTCGGAGCTCACTCCATATCAAGTCATGGGTCACTTAGTCCGCCTACGCCAGGTTGGCCAAACCCCAACAAATTTCCGTTTGCACGGCATCGAATTGTGGAGCAGCAATGATGTTACAAAACGCTTAGAGCTTACAAAAGAACTCTTAGATAGGGTAAATGATATTGGGATACCTGATAATCACCCGTGGCATGGCGTTGGTCTTGAAAGAATTATACCCAGCGAGGTGGAACGTTTAGTCCCTGATATTAACGCAGTGCTAATCCAACTTGCAGATTTTTATTCTAAAACTGTAGCACTAGCAAGAAATGTAGCGTTATTTCCTGCTCCTAACACCTTCAAAGATATTGATGAACTCGTGGTGATTACGGAGCACATTAACAGCGCGCCAAATCTCTCTGTGGAAGCCTTAACCTCGCCAATATGGAAAAGTAAACTAGTAGAGATCAATAATCTAATTAATTTAGGCCTTGATTATCAAAGGAGCTTTACAGAACTTGAGAGTGAGATTGTAGTTGGAAATTTAAACATGCCTCTTACTGAACTTGAGGTTGAATTAAAAGCGCTTCCGGATAGTTTATTACCCTCAGGCTTTGCCACTGCAATTCCTCTTCAGAGGTCGTTGACAAAACTGCTGGCTGAAGCACGTCAACTACAGCTTGAATTAGGGTCCCAAACAGGACGGGATACTTGCCAAGATATCAAGCAGTTGATCGAACTAGGTGAAAAAGTGGCTTCTGTGCCCGATGTCAGCCCCGAAGCCCTCATTGCATCCGTTTGGGAGCAAGGTGTTGAACAAGCTTCAGACCTCGTTAACTCGATAATACGATTAACCGAAGCGTATTCTAATATTGAACACCAACTACAAGGAGTTGCCTGGGAAGCTGACGTTATTACTGCGAGAAACAGTTTAGCAGTACAAACAGATCCACTTCGGTTTTTCAGCAGTGAATGGCGAAAATCCCGGGCTTTTGTGCGATCCCTTATTCGCGACCCTTCAATGCCAATTCCATTGCAAGTTGAATTACTAGATAAACTGCTGGAAGTACAATCGTTAAGAAAAAAAATAAAAGAACTTGATGCATTTGGACAATCCGCATTTGGCAGTGATTGGCGTGGAGAAAATAGCAATAACCAACTATTATTAGCACTTATCGATTGGATGAAGACATTAAAAGAATTCAATATAGAAACTCGAGTTCTTGCTAGCCGCCTTGCGGATCGTGATTTAGTCAAATACCAAGTTGAACAACTTAACACCACATTTGAACAGGTAAGTGCTCAGTTAGATACTCTATGGAACGCTTTCGGCTCGACTCCAAATGAATTCTTTGAAAATAACTTTTCTATAAGTCGCGTACATCTTAATTTTATCGATGAATATGTTAAAAAGTTAATCTGGGTTGACGAAAGATCTAGAGATATATTTAAAAACCCGCCAGACAACTTAAGTGAAAGGCGACACTTACTATCGAAATTCATAACGTTACAGCAACTATCTCAGACAATAGACTCTTTTGATATTCTAGGCACTCAGGCATTTGCTAATAGCTGGATGAAAAGTGATTCCGATTGGAAATCATTGATGCAAGCATCCAACTGGATAGAGCAGCATCAGGATTTACGTTATATTGCAGCCAACATCAACGATCGAAATGAAATAGCGGAACTTGCAAAGGAATATCAACAGATAGGCATTAAACTTATCAACACTATCGATAACCTGTCGATAAGATTAGCTTCAAAAACTGAGACGCTGTTTAAAGTAGCTTCAATTGATGAGTTATCAATACTAGCAGCAGGCACTAAGTTGCTATTGTGGATGGATAATTCAGAACAGCTTTCCAAATGGGTTGCTTGGCAATACCGAGCTTCTTTAGCTAAAAAGCTAGGCATGAGCGAGTTTATTGAAAAACTTGCAAATGGAAGCCTTACGCAAGAAAACAGCTTCACCGCTGTTGAACGTACTTATTATGAATCCTTAATGGCATTAATGGTGGAACAAGAGCCTGAGCTTGTTCGATTTGATGGAGAGCTTCACTCCCGAGAAGTGGAAAAGTTTTCTGACTTGGATCGTAAGCGTATCAAAGCAGCTAGCTTTGAAGTGGTTAGAGCACATCATCGTAGAATTCCATCTCAAATAGGTGGTGCGGGCCCTGTTAGTATTCTGCGTGCAGAAATGGCACGTAAGAGGGGGCACATGCCAATCCGGCAGCTAATGCTAAAGGCTGGCATGGCGATACAAGCTCTAAAACCAGTAATGATGATGAGTCCATTATCTATTGCACAATTTCTGGTACCTGGATGCCAAAAATTTGATCTTCTCGTGATGGATGAAGCTAGCCAGATCCAACCTGTTGATGCCATCGGCGCCATTGCAAGATGTGGGCAAGTGGTTGTCGTAGGTGATGAACGACAATTACCCCCAACCAGCTTCTTCTCTAGAATGACGGAATCGGATAATGAGGATGATGATGAACTTTCACAGGTGGCAGATATCGAGAGTGTATTGGGATTATTTGTCGCCAGAGGGTTACCGCAGAGAATGTTGCGTTGGCATTATCGTAGCCGCCATCAATCATTAATTGCTGTATCTAACAGCCAATTTTATGAGAATAAACTCTTTATAGTACCTAGCCCGTACACTCAAGAAGCCGGAATGGGGTTGCTATTTCATCATGTACAAAATGGTGTTTTTGAGTCGGGAAGCAGCAGCTCTAACCCGGTGGAAGCAAGGCGTGTAGCTACAGCAATAATGGAACACGCACAAAATCATAAAGGGCTGTCTCTGGGTGTTGCGACATTCTCGGTTTCACAGCGAAAAGCAATCCAGGATGAACTAGAGGTATTACGCCGCTTGAATCCGGAGTTGGAAGATTTCTTCCATGCCCATCCAAATGAACCATTCTTTGTTAAAAACCTAGAGAACGTTCAGGGAGATGAGCGCGATGTTATTATGATTTCCGTTGGCTATGCCAAAAATACCAATGGTTACATGGCGATGCGTTTCGGCCCTCTAGGTGCGGAGGGAGGAGAACGCCGCTTGAATGTTCTGATAAGTAGAGCAAAACGACGTTGTGAGGTTTTTGCGTCAATCACTGACGAAGATATCGATCTTGAGCGGGCAAAAGGCAAAGGTGTCTTTGCGTTCAAACTGTTTCTTCAATACGCTCGCACAGGACGTTTATCCCTGGCTCAAAAATCCGATCGTACAATGGATAGTGTGTTTGAGGAACAGGTGGCTGATGCACTTCAAAAGAGAGGTTACCAGGTCCATCCACAAGTTGGCATTGCTGGATTCTTTATCGATTTAGCCATTGCAGATCCTGATATGCCAGGACGATATCTGATTGGCATTGAGTGTGATGGTCGAGCCTATCATAGCTCTCGGTCCGCCCGTGAACGTGACAGATTGCGCCAATCCGTGCTGGAGGATCATGGGTGGATTATTCACCGAATTTGGAGTTCAGACTGGTTCCAGCGACCAGAAGAACAGTTGCAACGTACTGTCGAAGCAATCGAAACAGCAAAAAATGAACTTGCCCTTCGTTCGGAGCGCAGGAGTTCTGATACCAGAGCTGTGCCCATTGAAATTATCACTATTGAACGTGAGTCTGTAACAGAAATTGGTCTCGTCGATGCTGAACAGAGTCTTGAGAATGTTGATAATTATATCGAGTCTACCCCAGAGTTTCATGCCAATTGGCAGCTGCATGAAACACCAGCGAGCATTTTGGTAGACCTGATTGAAAAAATTGTTCAAACAGAGTCACCAATTCATGTCAGTGAAGTCGTTACACGCCTAAGAACCGCATGGGGGTTACAGCGTGCCGGGGCAAGAATAGAAGCGGCAGTAAATCAGGCAATCAATATCGCATGCAAAAAAGGAACGATATTGCAGGCTGGGAATTTCCTTATGTGTAGCACCTCAGAAGTCACGCTCCGAAATCGACAGAACGTTCAGTCATCTGGTCTGAGAAAACCTGAAATGATTGCTCCTGAAGAAATAGCCGTCGGCATCAATGCAGTGGTGATAAGAAACTTAGGGGCCACAGATGACGAGATCATTTCATCTGTTTCCAGAATGTTGGGATTCAGAGCAACAAGCAGCGTCTTGAGAAAGACAATATCTGAAGTCATAGAAGTTTTATTGAATGAAGGTATTCTGAGGAGAGAAAATACAATGATTATTGTTAGCGAAACAGTGGAAAATTAATGGCTGTAGACAGTTGCCCAAGGTCGCGAAAGCGGCCTTGGGGTGCAATGCCTGATATCAACACCCTCTTCTTTAGCTTTTGAGCTCCTGCGTTAAGCTTTAAAAAGCTGAACAGTCATACCAAAATATAACTCTAAACATCAATAAATTACCTTCAGTTATAGCGATATAGAATCTCCGCTGCTAACTTTAAACTCCCACTCAACCATCGAGCAAATACGCATGACCAACGAGTTTTCCGGCGGCTGCCTGTGCGGAGCCATACGCTTTAAGGCAACCAGCCCAGCAAACCCACACACCTGCTCATGCGATATTTGCCAAAAGCACACCGGTGCCCAGTCCGCGGCATGGATTGAGTTCTCGGCTTCCAATGTGCAATGGAT
>NZ_JBKJYW010000315.1:0-19303 GCF_046715635.1 Serratia sp. (in: enterobacteria) | reverse complement strand
GACTGGAACTGCCCTTCAGCCAGCCCGGCAATGCTGGGGTTGGCTTTGGCTTCGGCAATCACTTCGTCCTGATGGCTGGCCGCCCATGGCCCGACCCAGAAGACGTTCACCGCAGCCACCGCCGAGGTAAAGATCGCCAACACCATTGCGGCAATGATCAGGGTTCGTTTCCCCAGACCGCAGGCATGCATAACGGTGATTTCGCTTTCGGTATACAACCGACCAAGCGTCATCAAGAGGCCAAGAAACAGGCTTAAGGGCAAGATTAGCTGCGCCATCTTCGGCACACCCAATGCAAGCAGGGATAAGACTAAATTTGTCGGGATATTGCCGTCGACCGCATCACCTAACACCCTGACCAGGTTCTGACAAAAGAAGATCAGAAGCAGGATAAACAGGATGGCAATTTGGCTCTTCAGCGTTTCCCGTACCAGATATCTAATGATGATCACGCTTATTACGCCTGTGAAAACTTGTCTTTTTGCAGGAAAATCGATAGTTTCATCGCTAATCCGCCATTTTTTCTCATCATGTGGCAACCTTCACAGCTAAAATAGTATTAGAACATCAAGCTGTTTGGCCCTCCTATAGGAACAGACCTATAGTAGCCAAAACAGAACATTTACGCCGTTCAGGTTAACCTTGTTAGTTAACTCAATGACGGAAGCTCTTGGCGGAGTAGGTCATTCTAGCCGTAGCTTTCGCCGTTGTCTTTAAGATTCAGGAGAGTGCATGGAGTTCAGTGTAAAAAGCGGTAGCCCGGAAAAACAGCGCAGCGCCTGTATTGTAGTAGGTGTTTTCGAACCACGCCGCCTGTCACCTATCGCAGAACAGCTCGACAAAATCAGTGATGGTTATATCAGCGCACTACTGCGCCGGGGCGAACTGGAAGGCAAAGTCGGGCAGACGTTACTGCTGCACCATGTGCCGAACATTCTCTCCGAACGCATCTTGCTGATTGGCTGTGGCAAAGAGCGCGAGCTCGATGAACGCCAGTACAAGCAGGTGATCCAGAAAACCATCAATACCCTTAACGACACCGGTTCCATGGAGGCCGTCTGCTTCCTGACCGAACTGCACGTCAAAGGCCGCAACACTTACTGGAAGGTGCGCCAGGCGGTAGAAACCGCCAAAGAAACGCTCTACACCTTCGATCAGTTGAAGAGCAACAAGGTGGAACCACGTCGCCCGCTGCGTAAAATGGTGTTCAACGTGCCAACCCGCCGTGAACTGACCAGCGGTGAACGCGCCATCCAACACGGCCTGGCCGTGGCTTCCGGCATCAAGGCGGCCAAAGATCTCGGCAATATGCCACCAAACATCTGTAACGCCGGTTATCTGGCCTCACAGGCGCGTCAGTTGGCCGACGCCTTCAGCACCCACATCACCACCCGCGTCATCGGCGAACAGCAGATGAAAGAGCTGGGGATGAACGCCTATCTGGCGGTCGGTGCCGGTTCGCAAAATGAATCGCTGATGTCGGTGATGGAATATAAGGGAAATCCTAACCCGGACGCTAAGCCGATCGTGCTGGTAGGCAAAGGGCTGACCTTCGACTCCGGCGGCATCTCGATCAAACCTGCCGACGGCATGGACGAGATGAAATACGACATGTGCGGCGCCGCGACCGTGTACGGCGTCATGCGTGTGGTAGCCGAACTGAACCTGCCGCTGAACGTGATCGGCGTGCTGGCTGGCTGTGAAAACATGCCGGGTGGGCGGGCCTATCGCCCAGGCGACGTGCTGACCACCATGTCGGGCCAGACGGTAGAAGTGCTGAACACCGACGCCGAAGGCCGCCTGGTGCTGTGCGATACCCTCACCTACGTGGAACGTTTCGAGCCAGAGCTGGTGATCGATATCGCTACCCTGACCGGCGCCTGCGTGATCGCATTGGGCCACCACATCACCGGCCTGATGTCGAACCACAACCCGCTGGCTCACGAGCTGATCGGCGCTTCCGAGCAATCGGGCGACCGTGCGTGGCGTTTGCCGATGAGCGATGAGTATTACGAGCAGCTGGATTCCAACTTTGCGGATATGGCCAACATCGGCGGCCGCCCAGGTGGTGCCATCACCGCCGCGTGCTTCCTTTCACGCTTTACCCGCAAGTACAGCTGGGCGCACCTGGACATCGCCGGTACCGCCTGGCGTTCCGGCAAGGCCAAAGGGGCCACTGGCCGCCCGGTAGCCCTGCTGGCGCAGTTCCTGCTTAACCGTGCTGGTCTAAACGGCGACGATTAAAATACCCTTCATCTTTCAAGCCGCAGCGTTGTTGGCTGCGTTCGTCCACCCCAGTCACTTACAAAAGTAAGCTCCTGGGGATGAACGAACTTACCGCCTAGCTGCAACTTGAAATCTATTGGGTATATAATCATGCAAAACGGGCGCACTGGTTGCGCCCCTACTTTTTCTTAGTGGCAACGAATCCATGATCAAACAGGCAACGTTCTACCTTCTTGAACACGCAGAACCCGCTGGCGCACTCAGTGCACACGAGGCTGTGGCCTGCGCCGTTGCCGCCGAAAGTTGGCGCGCTGGCAAGCGGGTGCTGATCGCCTGTGAAAGCCAGGAGCAGGCCCAGCGGCTGGATGAAGCCCTGTGGCAACGTGAGCCACACCAATTTGTGCCACACAATCTGGCGGGCGAAGGGCCAAACTTTGGCGCGCCGGTCGAGCTGTGCTGGCCAGGCAAACGCGGAAATGCCCCGCGCGATCTGCTGATCGCCCTGCTACCGCAGTTTGCAGATTTTGCTACTGCTTTCCATGAAGTGGTAGACTTCGTCCCTTACGAAGACACCTTGAAACAGTTGGCGCGCGAACGTTATAAAGCCTATCGCAGCGTCGGCTTCCATTTGACCACGGCCACGCCGCCAACTAACTGAACCTTGAAATAAAAATGGAAAAGACCAACACCGATCTCGATACCGCCTATGACCCAACCCAGATCGAACAGAAACTGTACGATCACTGGGAAAGCCAGGGCTATTTCAAACCGAATGGCGATACCAGCCAGGAAAGTTTCTGCATCATGATCCCGCCGCCGAACGTCACCGGCAGCCTGCATATGGGCCACGCGTTCCAGCAGACCATCATGGACACCATGACCCGCTACCAGCGCATGCAGGGTAAAAATACCCTGTGGCAAGCCGGTACCGACCATGCCGGTATCGCGACCCAGATGGTGGTTGAGCGCAAGATCGCCGCAGAAGAAAATAAAACCCGCCATGATTATGGCCGCGATGCGTTCATCGATAAAATCTGGCAGTGGAAGGACGAGTCCGGCGGCACCATCACCCGCCAGATGCGCCGTCTGGGCAACTCCGTAGATTGGGAGCGCGAGCGCTTCACCATGGACGAAGGCCTGTCCAACGCGGTGAAAGAAGTGTTTGTCCGCCTGTACAAAGAAGATCTGATCTACCGTGGCAAACGCCTGGTGAACTGGGATCCAAAACTGCGCACCGCCATCTCCGATCTGGAAGTAGAAAACCGCGAATCCAAAGGCTCCATGTGGCACCTGCGCTATCCGCTGGCCGATGGGGCAACAACGGCGGAAGGCAAAGACTACCTGGTGGTTGCCACCACCCGTCCGGAAACCGTGCTGGGTGATACCGGCGTAGCGGTAAACCCGGAAGATCCACGCTACAAGGATCTGATTGGCAAAGAGATCATTCTGCCATTGGTGGGCCGCCGCATCCGCATCGTGGGTGACGAGCACGCCGATATGGAGAAAGGCACCGGCTGCGTGAAAATCACCCCGGCGCACGACTTCAACGACTATGAGGTGGGTAAACGTCACGGCCTGCCGATGATCAACATCCTGAGCTTCGACGGTGACATCCTCGAAGTGGCCGAGGTGTTCGACACCCTGGGTGAAGTCAGCACCGCCTACAGCGGCGAGCTGCCAGCGCAGTTCCGTGGCCTGGAGCGCTTTGCTGCGCGTAAAGCCGTGGTTGCCGCCTTTGACGAACTCGGCCTGCTGGAAGAGATCAAACCTCACGATCTGACCGTGCCTTACGGTGACCGTGGCGGCGTGGTTATCGAGCCAATGCTGACTGACCAATGGTACGTGCGTACCGCACCGCTAGCGAAAGTCGCGGTTGAAGCGGTTGAGCAAGGTGAGATCCAGTTCGTGCCTAAGCAGTACGAAAACATGTACTTCAGCTGGATGCGCGATATCCAGGACTGGTGTATCTCCCGTCAGCTGTGGTGGGGCCATCGCATCCCGGCCTGGTACGACGCCGAAGGCAAAGTCTACGTAGGCCGCACCGAAGAAGAAGTGCGCCGCGAAAACAACCTGGGTGCCGACGTTCAGCTTCACCAGGACGAAGACGTGCTGGATACCTGGTTCTCCTCCGGCCTGTGGACCTTCTCTACCCTGGGTTGGCCAGAGCAGACTCCAGATCTGAAGACCTTCCACCCGACCAGCGTGCTGGTCAGCGGCTTCGACATCATCTTCTTCTGGATTGCCCGCATGATCATGCTGACCATGCACTTCGTCAAAGATGAAAACGGCAAGCCGCAGGTTCCGTTCAAGACCGTGTACATGACCGGCCTGATCCGCGACGACGAAGGGCAGAAAATGTCCAAGTCAAAGGGTAACGTCATCGATCCGCTGGATATGGTTGACGGTATCTCGCTGGAAGACCTGCTGGAGAAACGTACCGGCAACATGATGCAGCCGCAGCTGGCAGAGAAAATCCGCAAGCGCACCGAGAAGCAGTTCCCGAACGGCATCGAACCGCACGGCACCGACGCCCTGCGCTTCACCCTGGCAGCACTGGCCTCCACCGGCCGTGACATCAACTGGGATATGAAGCGCCTGGAAGGCTACCGCAACTTCTGTAACAAGCTGTGGAACGCCAGCCGCTTTGTACTGATGAACACTGAAGCGCATGACTGCGGCTTCAACGGTGGCGAAATGCAGCTGTCACTGGCCGACCGCTGGATCCTGGCCGAATTCAACCGCACGGTGAAAGCCTACCGTGAGGCGCTGGACACCTATCGCTTCGATATCGCGGCGGGCATTCTGTACGAATTCACCTGGAACCAGTTCTGCGACTGGTATCTGGAATTGACCAAACCGGTCGTGATCAACGGCAGCGAAGCGGAACAGCGTGGCACACGTAATACGCTGATCACCGTGCTGGAAGCATTGCTGCGCCTGGCGCACCCAATCATTCCATTTATCACCGAAACTATCTGGCAGCGCGTTAAGCCTCTAACCGGTGAAACCGCAGACACCATCATGCTGCAGCCGTTCCCGGCCTTCGACGCCGCGCTGGAAGACCAGCAGGCATTGAACGATCTGGAGTGGATCAAGCAGGCAATCACCGCGGTGCGTAACATCCGCGCCGAGATGAACATTGCGCCAAGCAAACAGCTGGAAGTGCTGCTGCGTAACGCCAATGGGGATGCCCAACGCCGCGTACAGGAAAACCAGAGCTTTATCGAACGCCTGGCGCGCCTGAGCTCTATCACCCTGCTGCCTGCGGGCGAGAAAGGCCCGGTTTCGGTTACCAAGCTGGTGGACGGTGCCGAACTGCTGATCCCGATGGCTGGCTTTATCGACAAGGATGCGGAAATCGCGCGCCTGTCGAAAGAGATGGGCAAGCTGGATGGTGAGATTGCTTCTATCGAGGGCAAGCTGTCCAACGAAGGCTTTGTGGCTCGCGCACCGGAAGCGGTGGTGGCCAAAGAGCGTGAGCGCCTGGCAGCCTGCAAAGAAGGCAAGGTGAAGCTACAAGAACAGCAGGCGACCATCGCCGCGCTGTAATCTGCAAGCTACCGATCAAAAACAGCGGGTGATTTTTCCCCGCTGTTTTTTTATCGGCATTGCCAAGGGCCTGGCTTAAGTGTTATTACAAAGTATTATTGTGCGGTGCATTCCGTAATAACAACAAAATTCCGGGTCCCCTCTGGTTCCCTTTGATGGTGAATGTAAACATGACAACAGCCACCCCAGTGCGTCTTCTGGTACGCCCAATAACAGCTGACGACAATGCCGCTATTGCTCACGTCATTCGCGAAGTCTCCGCCGAGCATGGCCTGACAGCGGATAAGGGCTTTACGGTTTCCGATCCCAATCTGGACGCCTTGTTCCAGCTCTATAGCCAACCACGCAGCGCCTACTGGGTGGTGGAGATGGACGGTCAGATAGCCGGTGGTGGTGGTGTTGCGCCGCTGCAGGGCGGTGAGATCGACGTCTGCGAATTACAGAAAATGTATTTCCTGCCGGTATTACGTGGCAAAGGTCTGGCAAAACGCCTGGCGCTGCAGGCGCTGGAGTTTGCCCGCCAGCAGGGGTTCGAGCATTGTTATCTGGAAACCACCGCCACGTTGCAGCAGGCGATCGGTCTGTATGAACATCTCGGCTTTGAGCATATCGGTTATGCCATGGGCAATACCGGCCACGGCGACTGCGAAGTCACCATGCTGAAGGCGCTTTAACCTGCGCAATGACCCCTCACCCTAACCCTCTCCCACAGGGAGAGGGGACCGAATGTGCCCCGATTTTTCTCCTACGTCTGACATCAACTCCCTAATTTTTCAAAGGCATACCTAGCTACAACATCAAGTCTGGTGCTCTTCCTACGTTACAGCAAATCCCCTTACCTAACCGCAACGCCGAACTGGCTCCCTCTCCTTGGGGAGAGGGTTGGGGTGAGGGAGAGAACACATCACTCACAAAAAGATTATTAACATCAACATTATTCAAAAAAACGCACGGTAATTTTATATTTCAAACAGTTAAAATGATGCTTAATTCTGTAATGTAAATTTATTGTGATATTCGTTAACAAATTAACGATCGTAAATTGACCTGCCACTCCTCTGGGTTACTCTGCCATGACAGTCTCCAACCATCACGCACAGGGAACGGTCATGTCAGAAAATAACTTCGATTACATCATTGTTGGCGCAGGCTCGGCAGGTTGCGTGTTGGCGGCACAGCTCATCCGCCGTACCCAGGGCCGCATCCTGCTGCTGGAAGCCGGCGGCGACGACAATAATCTGTTTATCAAAATGCCCGCCGGGGTAGCCAAGATCATCGCCAAGAAGAGCTGGCCATATGAAACCGAACCAGAGCCGCACGCCAATAACCGCCGCATGCAGATCGCTCAGGGCAAGGTGCTGGGCGGCAGCAGTTCGGTCAACGGCATGATCTACCTGCGTGGCCAACCACAAGATTACGACGCCTGGGCTGAGCAATATGGCTGTACCGGCTGGAGCTATCAGGACGTGCTGCCCTACTTTAAACGCGCCGAAGCCAATGAAAGCCTGGCGGATGAGTATCACGGGGTTGACGGGATGCTGCCGGTTAGCGAGAACCGCTACCGTCATCCGCTAAGCATGGCGTTTATCCGCGCAGGCCAGGAGTTGGATCTGCCCTACCGCAACGACTTTAATGGCGCTAGCCAACACGGCGTAGGGTTCTACCAAACCACCACCCACAATGGCGAACGCGCCAGCACCTCCCGCACCTATCTGCAAGCCGTACGTGATAACTCGCGGCTAGTGGTAAAACTCAACGCGCTGGTGCATCGCGTCACCTTCGAAAACAACGTGGCAACTGGAGTGGTCTACAGCCTGAACGGTGGCAATGAGATCTCCGCCCATGCCAGCCAGGAAGTGATCCTCAGCGCCGGGGCGATTGGCTCACCGAAGATCCTGATGCTGTCCGGCATTGGTCCGCGCGAACATCTGGAGCAGTTGGGTATTACGCCGCTGGCCGATCTGCCGGTGGGCAAAAACTTCCACGATCACCTGCATATGTCGATTAACGTCAGCACCCGTGAACCTGTCAGCCTGTTCGGTGCCGATCGGGGTGTGCAGGCACTGCGCCACGGTGCTGAGTGGCTGGCGTTTCGCAGCGGCGTGTTGACCTCTAACGTACTGGAGGGTGCCGCCTTTGCAGACTCCCTAGGCAATGGCAGGCCAGACGTGCAGGTGCATTTCCTGCCGATACTGGACAGTTGGGACGACGTGCCCGGCGAACCGCTACCGGCGATCCACGGTATGTCGTTCAAGGTCGGCTATCTGCAACCCAAAGCGCGGGGTCAGGTGCAGCTACGCAGCCGCAACCCTGCCGATCCGGTCAAGCTCCAGGCCAACTACCTTGGTCATCCAGACGATCTGGCGGGCAGCATTCGCGCGGTGAAATTTGGCCTGCGCTTCCTGGAAACCGCCTCTCTCAAGCCGCTGATTAAAGATCTGCTGATGCCACAACCGGCGTGGGTCAACGATGAGGCGCAGATGGAGGAGTTTGTGCGTAACTTCTGCAAGACGGTCTATCACCCGGTGGGTAGTTGCCGCATGGGGCAAAATACTGAGGACTCGGTGACCGACTTACAGCTACGAGTGCATGGCTTTGAACGGCTGCGGGTGGTCGACTGTTCGGTGATGCCGCAGGTCACTAGCGGTAACACCAATGCCCCAACCATTATGCTGGCCGAGAAGGCGGTGGATTTGATATTGGGTGAATAGCCCAAATAGACGGCAAGCCGATGTTGGCTTGCTGTCAGCTAACCATTGCTGCAAATCATGTTAAAAAATCCCCCCTGTTAACCTCCCCCTAAATCGCCAACAACCAGAAAAAATGTGATTGCGCTCATTAATCCAGCAAAAAGGGTTGAATGCGGCATGAAACACGGCCAATATAATCACAAATGCGAACATGATCCGAATATGCGAACAAAAAGGATAAACAATGAACAGTTTTATCTTCAACAACCCTGTCAAACTTCACGTTGGCCCTGGCAAATTTGCTCTGCTTGGTAGCATCGCTCAACAGTACGGGAAGAAAGCACTGTTGGTCGTTTCTGATAACACCAAGTCCACGGGCCTACTCGCTCGGGCACAAGAAACCCTGGCTGCCGCCGGGGTGGCATTTGCCGTCTATGACCAATTTATGCAAAACCCGCTCTCCACACTGGTGGAAGCCGGTGCTGAAATGGCACGCCAGGAGCAATGCGATCTGGTGATTGGTATTGGTGGTGGCAGCGCAATGGATATGGCCAAAGGCATTGCGTTTTGTGCCTGCAATCCAGGCAGCATCTGGGAGTATGTGTTTGGCAAAACCCAGGCACAGTACGCGCTGCCAAATATCCTGGTGCCGACCACGGCTGGCACGGGCAGCGAGGCTAACCGTACCGCCGTGTTCACCAACCCGGAAACCCATGATAAAAAAGGCTTGGTTAACCCGTTAATCTACCCGGTCGCCTCAATTGTTGACCCCGAACTGATGCTCACTCTGCCAAAACGCGTGATCGCCGGGCCCGGTGCCGACGTCTTGTTCCATGCCCTGGAGTCATATATCTCCCGGAATGCGCACCCAGTCAGTGAAATGCTCTCACTGCGTGCGATTACCCTGCTGACACAGAACCTGCCACGCGTGTATGCCGATGTGACCGATTTGGCGGCATGGGAGCAGGTTTGCGTGGCGAGTACGCTTGCCGGAATGGCGATCGACTGTGCTGGTACGGCGCTGCCACATGCTCTGCAACACCCAATGGGCGGGCTGCTTGATGTCGTGCATTCTGAAGGTATCGCCGCGGTTTATCCGGCCTTTATGGAATACACCTGGTCGGCCGCCCCCGAAAAATTTGCCGCCATTGCCTATGCCATGGGGGTGGATACTCGCGATATGTCCCTTGAACAAGCCGCTTACAGCAGCGTACAGGCCGTCACGTCATTGCTGTCATCAGTCAATATGCTCCCTTCCTTGACTGAACTAGGGGTGAAAGAAGAGCACTTCGACTGGATCATCAATAACGTGCAAACCACCATGAAAGTGGTGCTGGAAAATAATCCACGCGTGCCGGATGCCGACACCCTGCGTGACATTTTACAACGTAGCCTTTAATAAAAAATCCGGCCTCAACCGCGCGGTTTAAAGGAGTGAGCATGTTTATTGTCATTGATTCAGGTTCGTCCACGACACGTATTTATCTGCTGACATTCGCCGATAATAAGATTATTGACAAGATAACGATCGGCGAAGGGGTAAACTCTACCGTTACTCATGGAAATAATAATCTATTACGTCAGGCGATGGTGCGGGGCGTAACGGAATTATTGGTAAGAAACGACAAGGCTCAGCAGGATATCACCTTTATTATTGCCTCAGGCATGATCACGTCAAACCTGGGTTTGCACGAGGTTCCCCATTTGGTTGCACCGGTCGGGATTGACGAATTGGCACAGCATACTGTGCCATTTGCTGCCAATGAGCTCCTGGCGTTGGATATTCCCGTCATGCTAATCCCTGGCGTTCGCAACCAGACGCCCCCCTCATGGGAAAACCTCAGCGGTATTGACCTGATGCGGGGTGAAGAGACTCAGGCTGTCGGGTTGCTGTTGGGCTATCAGCCCAAGCTCCCCTGTATCCTGATCGAGCTGGGTTCCACCACCAAACTGATTTCAATTAATCAACAGGGGAAAATTGCCGGCAGTATTACCTCCTTAAGCGGCCAGGTGTATGCGGCAATCCTCAAGCAGACCTTTGTCGCAGCCAGTGTTGCCACCACGCCAGAAGAAGAGGCGCAGGCGAAAATAGATCCGCAAATTATTGATGCCGCCTGCAATGCCGTGCAGGAGAGCGGTTTATTACGCACGATATTAATGAGCCGATTCTTACAATTCGCGTTTCCCACCACCGCGCCACAACGCAAGCTCTTCCTTGAAAGCGCCATGGCAGGCGACGATATCAACGTTTTTATCAATGCCCAACACCAGGGGTTTAATTTCCATGGCGAGATCTTTTTAATTGGCCATGCGAAACGTTGTGAGATTTACCAGCATATTATTCGACAGCAGTTAAAAATAGATAGCCCACAGCGAATAATTTCCGACGAACAGCAAATAGATCTGTTAGCGATAACCGGCGCCAGCGCTATTGCTAATACACTCCGCATCCTACGCTGATAATAATAACGAGAATGATATGTATATAATCACTATCGATACCGGCACCACCAACACCAGGGTATGTGCCTGGCAGGACCAACGGCTGTTGGCCGAAGCGGCACGCCCCATCGGCGTACGCGATACCGCCATCTCTGGCAGTACGGCAACGCTGATGAATGGCGTCCGCGAAGCCGTTCAGGAAGCCAAAAATCTGGCCGCGATACCGGCAGCTGAATGTGTGGTTTACCTGTCATCGGGTATGATCACCTCCAACGTGGGATTATGCGAAATTCCGCATTTGTTGGCGCCTGCCGGGCTCGGCGAACTCGCTCAAGGCATGGTCTGCGCCAATCTGCCAGAGATCGCCGAGGAGCCCATCTGGTTTGTACCAGGAGTTCGCAATCATGATTCAGCCGTCACGCTGGGTAATGCCGAGCAGATGGATATGATGCGCGGTGAAGAGACGGAGGCTATCGGCGTACTCTCCAGCCTGGACATCCACGGCCCAGCGCTGATCGTACTGCCAGGTTCGCACTCTAAATTCGTCAAGATAGATGCGCACAATCGCATCGAAGGTTGCGTCACGACACTCGGTGGTGAACTGCTGGACGTGATTACCCGGCATACGATCCTGGCCAACTCCCTGGATCGGCAATTCGCCCAGGAGATTGAAGCCCCCGCTCTGCTGCAAGGGGCAAACCAATGTCGGCAAACGGGCTTGTCCCGCACCTGTTTTTCTGTGCGTGTTCTGGATATGTTCAGCCACCTTACCCTCAACCAGAAAGCCAATGTCCTGTTAGGGGCCGTGCTACAAGATGACCTGCAGGCGGTAAAAAATAGCGAGGCCTTTACGGTTACCCCGGATACTCACGTCGTAGTATGCGGCAAAGATACGCTTAAATTCGCCTTCGCTACCCTGATTGAAAATGACTCGTGGTTTAACGGGAAAGTTACCCTGGCATCGATAGATCGTTCACTTTCCAGTTCTGGATTATTTGCCCTGGCTCACCACCGACAGATTATTTAATTCCTTTGTATCCTACACAAAATTAAAAGGTCTGATTATGAACACCATCGTTAATGAAAAAGTCATAACAAAAAAACGAGGAAATAAGCGCTGGTTTGTTGTATTCCTCTTATTGATTGGCGGTATTGTCAACTACCTCGATCGTGCCAGCCTCTCTATTGCTGCGCCCGATATGATGAAAGAACTTGAATTATCGAATACGGATATCGGATTGCTGGGTTCGGTCTTTGCGCTGATCTACGCGCTTTGCCAACTCCCTGCCGGTTGGCTGGTTGACCGGTTCGGCCCGAAAAAAGTGTACGGCTGGGCCGTCGGCTTATGGAGCGGTGCCACCATGCTGACCGGTGCTTGTAACAGTATGGTGACGCTGATTTTTGCCCGTGGTCTGCTGGGGATCACCGAAGCCCCATGCTGGCCAGGAGCGGCGAAAATCACCGCCTCATGGTTCCCCAAAAGTGAACGTGCGTTGGCAACCGGGTTCTGGGATGCCGCGTCCAAATGGGGGCCAGCCATCGCTCCGCCGATCCTGGTCGCTATCATTGTGCCATTCGGCTGGCGAGCGCTGTTTTATATTGCTGGGGCAATAGGTTTTATCTTCGTTGTGTTTTTCATCTTCGCCTATCACCAGCCAGAACGGCACCCAAACATTACCAAAGAAGAGCTGGACTATATTAAAGAAGGCGGCGGTGGCACAGCACAAAAACTGACGGGAGACGCTGAAAAAATCAGCTGGGGCGGCCTGTTTAAATATCGCTGTATCTGGGGAATGATTTTAGGTTGGTTCTGTTATGTGTGGATGATGAATATTTTGACCACGTTCTTACCGCTCTATTTAATGAAAACCCAAAATATCCAGTTCAAGGAATTAGGCATCTACGCCAGTATTCCCTATTTCGGTGGGATTGTCGGTGCCATTGCCGGTGGTTACATCTCCAAATGGCTGGTGGATAAACAGATCTTTACCGAATCCTTAAAAGCCAAGCGTGTCACCATCAGCGTCTCAGCACTGTTAGCCGGCGTTGCGGTGATTGCGGTGCCAATGGTGGATAGCCTGGCTGCCACTCTGACCTTGCTGGTGATTGCCATGGCGCTGCTCTCTTCACTTTCTGCCACTGGCTGGGCATTACCTGGCGATGTCGCCCCGGCGTCCATGGTGGCCTCGGTTGGCAGCATCCAGAACTTTGGTGGCTATTTTGCCGGATCGTTATCACCGCTGGTGACCGGGTTAATTGCCGATGTCACTGGCTCATACACCCTGGCATTTGTCAGTGGTGGGATTATCGCAGCCTGCGCTGCACTGTGTTATTGGTTCATCGTCAAAGAACCGGTGACCGTAACGGATTGATGTCATCAGGGAGCTCGCTCCCTGATATTTCCCAAGAGGTTATCCATGATTAAACAACGCGTGATTCGCGCCATAGAAGAAACCGGCATGATTGCCATCGTTCGCGGCGTCGCGCCCGAGGGCATTATCCCCCTCGCCAATGCCCTGTATGAGGGCGGCATTCGAGTCATTGAGGTCACTTGTAACTCGACCCGGCACCTGGAAAGCATCAGCGCGCTTAAGCAGGAGATGGGAGACAGAATGTGTGTCGGCGCGGGGACGGTATTAAACCCGGTAATGGCACAGCTGGTGTTGGACGCCGGTGCCGATTTTGTCCTCTCCCCCGACTTCAACCCCGATGTGGTAATGATGGTGCACGAAAAGCAACGCCTGATGATCCCTGCGGTGATGACTCCCTCAGAGATTTTGCAGGCCTGCCGCCTGGGGGTAGATTTGTTAAAACTGTTCCCAGCCAATAGCCTCGGCGTCAATTATATGAAAGAGGTGTTAGGGCCGTTGGATAACCTATCGATGATCCCGGTTGGCGGGATTACGCTTGAAAACACCCGCGAATTTGCCAAGGCCGGTGCGTTTGCGATGGGTGTGGGGAGCGCACTGACTAATAAACAATGGATTGAGGCAGGCAACTGGGCGGCCATCACCCAACAGGCACAAGCCTTTATCCAGGCATTTCATCAAGGAAAACAGTCCTGACATCAGGATAGACAAGCTACGGTGAATAACCGTAGCTTGCTTATTATTTAGCAGATCCCCAGAGTCGCTGTATTCACCCTCGCTACCTCGTTATACTGCACGCTATAACAATAACGGTGAGGTAAGCCCGTGTCTGAAAAGATAAATCGTTCGGTTGCCCGGGCGTTGGATATGCTGGAGTTGGTCGCGGCAAGCAAAAGCGAACTGACCATTACCGAAATCAGCAAGCAACTGGGCATCCCCAAGAGCACCACCTTTGATATTCTCTACACCCTGCTCGATAAAGGTTATCTGGAGCAAGCCAACGAAAAGCAGAAGTCGTTTAAGCTGGGCGTAAAACTGTTCCAGACGGGAGCCTGTTACCTGGAGCAAACGCCTTTCCACAACGTCGCGCATGCGATGCTGGAAAAGCTCGCCGAAATCGCGGGGGAAACCGTGTTTCTGGCGTTGCTCAATAACGATGAGTTGGTTTATTTCGATAAAGTGGAAAGCCCCAACTCCGTCAGAACCTCCGCCAGAATTGGTTCGAACAACCCGCTGTACTGTACCGGGCTGGGTAAAGCGATCCTGGCAACCTTACCTGACGATGAGGTAAAAACCATTCTGGCCCGCACAGGCGGGTTGCAGGCCATCACGCCGTATACCGTGACTGATGAAGCGAAATTTTTCGCGATTTTAAATCAGGCACGCCAGCAGGGTTATGCCGTTGACGATCGCGAACATAATGCCGAGGTGTTCTGCCTTGCCGCTCCAATCTATAACTTTCAGGGCAAGGTCTACGCTGCTATCAGCGTCGCCAGCCTGTTTAACAAAATTAACCAGCAACCCGAAAAAATCGCCGCATTGGGGCAAATGATCTCTGATACCGCCTTGGAACTCTCACAGCGCATTGGCTACCGTGGCCAGCAGCTGTACTCCGATTTCCGGCAGTAATCTGACCGGCCTCGCCTCTGGATGAGAAGGGCCGGATCGTGAGGTTTTATGCCAGCGACACGCCGCTGTGGAAGCGGAACTCGGTGTCCGGTGACTGGATCAGTTCTGCCTCTAGGCGGCCAAAAAACGCCACGCGTTCACTGATATCGCCCCCGGCAATCTGCTCTGCCAGCGTCAGGTAATCCTGATAATGGCGGGCTTCGGAACGCAGCAGCGAGACGTAAAACCGGTTCAGCTCATCGTCCAGGAACGGGGCCAGCTTGGCGAAGCGCTCGCAGGAGCGGGCCTCGATATACGCGCCGCAGATCAGTTTATCGATCAGAGTGGCCGGATCGTGAGTGCGCACCTCGCGGATCATGCTTTTGGCATAGCGGCTGGCGGTGATCTTTCTATAAGGGATCTGCCGGGCCTGCATGATCTCCAGCACCTGCGAGAAGTGATGCAGCTCTTCTTTGATCAGCAACACCATCTTGTCCACCAGATCCTGGCCATAGGCCGAGCCGTTCTTCGGCAGGATCTTCCTGGTAAACGCGCTCTGGCGGAACAGCTCTTCCGGCACTTCCTGCGCCTCGTGCACAAACGCCTCATAGGGCCTCAGCAGCGCCAACAGGGCATCGCCACTCTCTTTGTCGGCCACATAGCGACGGATCAGCCACATGCCGGTCTGCGCGGCTTTCAGCTCGCATACCAGGTGGTCGGTCAGCAACAGTGGCAGGTTTTCCGGGCGGCGGGCCGCTTCGATCCATCCATCCGGGGTTTCACAGTGCAGGAAGTTTAAAATCGGGGATAACAGAGATTGGTATTTCATCGGGTTCTATCAGGGGCCAGCTTGCGCCAGCCCGCAGGATTTAATTAATGACGTTTGCCGTCGTCGTCTTCATCGATAAAGTCGCCGTCTTCTTCTTCGTCGTCGCCTTCTTCACCGTTCGGATCTTCATAGTAGGTGCCCCAACCGTCGTAATTGACACCGCATTTTTCTGCCAGTGCCACCAGTTGTTCTACCTGGCTGTCGATCAGCTCGGCATTCAGCGCAACTTCGCTGATCACGTCACAGCACATCACCATGGAGCCATCTTCCACTTCCAGCTCTTCGGCATCGGTCACTTCGTAGCCCAACTTGAAGGCTTCCACGGCGGCCTGTTCCAAAACTTCAAACTTTTCGGCAGAGAAATGGTGCTCGATGGTGTAGAGCGCATCCGGATCGCTGCCGTCTTCCAGCAGTTCTTCGATGATCAGGCGGGTCTCTTCACGTTGTTCTTCCAGCAATTCGCGGTTTGCCATGCCTCTATCCTCAATAAAATGGGCTTCGTTACTGCTATTTTCACACACCGCTGCCACCGCTGCCACGATAAACGTGAAAGATTTCTGCCTCGGGGTTGAAATTGAATATTCATACATATAAAGTGAATTTAAATTCAATCAAACGATAGGGATTTACGGAGATGAGCCAGATGAACCCGTTCTACAGTCGTCACTTTTTGAGATTAATGGATTTTACCCCCAGTGAGATCCAGTCCTTGCTGCAGTTGGCCGCCGATTTGAAGCAGGCCAAGAAGCAAGGCCAGGAAACCCGCCATCTGCAAGGCAAAAACATTGCGCTCATCTTCGAAAAAGACTCCACCCGTACCCGATGCTCTTTCGAAGTTGCCGCATTCGATCAGGGCGCTCAGGTGACCTACCTTGGCCCAAGCGGCAGTCAGATCGGCCATAAAGAGTCGATGAAAGACACCGCCCGCGTGCTGGGCCGGATGTACGACGGTATTCAATATCGCGGTTTTGGCCAGTGCCTGGTGGAAACCTTGGCAGAACATGCTGGCGTGCCAGTGTGGAATGGCCTGACCAACGAGTTCCATCCCACCCAGTTACTGGCGGATCTGCTCACCGTACGTGAACACCTGCCGGGGAAAGCGTTGAGCGAGGTGAAGTTCGCCTACATTGGCGATGCACGTAACAATATGGGCAACACCCTGTTGGAAGCCGCCGCGCTGGTGGGCATGGATCTGCGGTTGGTCGCGCCGAAGGCCTGTTGGCCGCAGGCCGAGCTGGTTGCAGAGTGCCAGGCGCTGGCGCAGCAGACCGGTGGCAAAATCACCCTGACGGAAGATATTGCCGAAGGCGTGCAAGGTGCCGATTTCCTGTACACCGACGTTTGGGTCTCGATGGGAGAAGCCAAAGAAGTCTGGCAGGAGCGGATTGCCCTGCTCAGGCCGTATCAGGTGAATATGGCGATGGTGAAGCTGACCGGCAATCCACAGGTGAAGTTCCTGCACTGCTTACCGGCATTCCATGACGATCAAACCACGTTGGGTCAACAGATGGCCGAACAGTACGGCATGCACGGCGGTATGGAAGTGACCAACGAGGTATTCGAGTCGGAGCACAGCATCGTGTTTGATCAGGCAGAGAACCGCCTGCACACCATTAAGGCGGTGATGGTCGCCACGCTGAGCAAAACCCTGTAAATCGCCCTCTCCAAAAACCCTTCTTAGTGAAGGGTTTTTCTAGTCAATACCCCCGCCTTATCCTATATACCCTATGGATTTCAAGCTGCAGCTAGGCGACAAGCTTACTCATCCCCAGGAGCTTACTTTTGGGTAAGTGACTGGGGGTGACAAATCTGTCAGGAACAGATTTGAACGCTGTACACAGCGGCCCCGAAGGGGCGAGGCCCAGGGATGGGTCGAGTAGCTAAGTGCAGGTAACAACGCTGCAGCTTGAAAGACGACGGGTATAGTCTTTTTCGTTATTGTTAATAACTTCTTGGCCTTTGCCTGTTTTTTACCAACGTTCTACCGTGGCACTCTGGCGGCAGAAATGCCGTAAAAAACTAATGAGAACAACCTCTTCTCCGTTCTGGTTTACCGGCACATTTAAGGGAAAACGTTTATGAAAGCCAAAGTCTTGCCGCTGTTTATTCTTGCCGCCCTCTCCACCACTGCACTGGCCGCCACGCCGCCGAATACGCTGGTAGTGGTGCAGTCACTGGATGACATCGTCAGCCTGGATCCGGCGGAAGCCAATGAGCTTTCCAGCATCCAGACCGTACCCAGCCTCTATCAGCGTTTGGTGCAGGCCGATCGTGATAATCCGGCCAAGGTGATCCCGGTGCTGGCGGAAAGCTGGCAGGATGATGCCGCTGCCAAGACCCTGACGGTCAAGCTGCGCCCGCAGGCAGCGTTTTCCTCCGGTAACCCGCTGACCGCCGACGACGTGATTTTCTCTTACACCCGCGCAGTGAAGATGAACAAGTCACCGGCGTTTATCCTCAACGTGCTCGGCTGGCAGCCGGACAATATCGAACAACAGCTGAAGAAGATTGACGACCATACCGTGCAACTGAGCTGGACGGCAGACGTCAGCCCGGCGGTGGCCCTGAATATCCTTTCGACGCCGATCGCCTCAATCGTCGACAGCAAAGCCGTGCAGCCCAACGTGAAGAGTGATGACTTCGGCAACGCTTGGTTGAAGATGCACTCTGCGGGTAGCGGCCCGTTCAAGATGCGGGTTTACCAGCCGCATCAGGCGATCGTGCTGGACGCCAACCCAACTTCACCGGGCGATAAGCCGCTGCTGAGCAATATCATTATCAAGAACGTGCCAGACCCAAGCGCGCGTCGCCTGCTGATCCAGCAAGGGGATGCCGACGTGGCGCGTGAACTCGGCCCGGATCAAACCGCCGCGCTGAAAAGCCAGGCGGGTGTGAAGGTGCTGGAAATCCCTTCCGCCGAGCAGAACTATCTGGTGTTCAACACCGGTAATACCACCAACCCGCTGCTGAAGAACCCGGCCTTCTGGGAAGCGGCTCGCTATCTGGTGGATTATCAGGGCATCACCAAGGATTTGCTGAAAGGGCAATACTTCGTCCATCAAAGCTTCCTGCCGGTCGGCCTGCCGGGGGCGCTGGAAGATAACCCGTTCAGCTTCGATCCGGCCAAGGCCAAGGCGATCCTGGAAAAAGCCGGCATCACCAACGCCAGCCTGACGCTGGACGTGGAAAACAAACCGCCGTTTATCACCATCGCCCAGTCGCTACAGGCCAGCTTTGCCCAGGGTGGCGTGAAGCTCGATCTGTTGCCTGCCGCCGGTAGCCAGGTCTATGCCCGCGTACGCGCCAAGCAGCATCAGGCGGCGATCCGTCTGTGGATCCCGGATTACTTCGATGCGCACTCCAATGCCAGCGCCTTCGCCTATAACGATGGCAAAAGCAGCACGGTAGCCGGGCTGAACAGTTGGCAGATCCCTGAGCTAAGCAAACAAACGCCGGCAGCGGTCGCAGAGGCCGATCCGGCCAAACGCACTGCGCTCTATACCGCTATGCAACAGGAATTGCAGCGCAGTTCACCGTATGTGTTTATCGATCAGGCCAAAACGCAGGTGGTGCTGCGCGATAACGTCAAA
>NZ_JBKJYW010000314.1:0-17364 GCF_046715635.1 Serratia sp. (in: enterobacteria) | reverse complement strand
CGCTTAGGCTATGGCTTCAGATTGCATTATGCTGTGCGATAGGTTTTTTCTACCGGCCGGAACGGTAGCGTCAACGAGGTGAGTTTGCCATGCGGCAAGGAAGACGAAGGGCAAACGTAGTCATGACAAACGTTATTCAGCGAAGAGTGTCACAGTTGTTATCCAGCACGCGCTTACTCGGATTATTGGCTCTGCCAGTGATGGTATTTAACGCCCAGGCGGAAACGCCGCCGGCGGTAGTTGCTGTGCCTGAAGCCCAGGTAACAGCCCCCATTGCGGCAGAAAGCGTAGCGGAGGCCACGCTAGACGCGACTTCGGTAGGGACGAGCGTGATTGACGATCTGGTTAAAGCGCCACCGGCCGCGACAGCAGAAGCCCAGAAGGTAGCACCACCGGCAGCGGTAGCAGAGGCTCAGACAGTCGCTGCGCCAGCAGAAACCCAGAAGGGAGCCCCACCGGCAGCGACAGCAGAAGCCGAGACAGTATCACCACCCGCAGAGGCCCAGGCTATTGCCCCACCGCCTGTGGCAAATGCGGCTGATATACCCGCTCAACCGCCTGTGGCCGTGACCCCAACAGAAACGCCTGCGACAGTAGTCAGCGAGGTCAAGGCCCAGGCATCCCCGGCGCAAGACCTGCCGGAACTGGGCAGCGCTGGCGTCAACGATGCCGAACGAGAAAAAGAGTGGGCTACGCGGGCGAAAAAGCTGGCAGAGCAGAATCTTAACCAGATATCCAGTGAGCGAGCGCGCGCCGGTACTAAAGATTACCTGGCCAGCCAGGCCAGCTCGGTCCTACAGCAGGAGACCGAGGAGCTACTGTCGCCACTTGGCACCGCTAAACTGTCGCTTGCAGTGACGCCGGAAGGGGATTTTACCGGCAGCAGCGGTCAGCTGTTTAGCCCGCTGTATGACGTGGATGGGTTGTTGACCTACAGCCAGGTAGGTTATCTGCAAAAGGCTAACGGTTCACAGGGTAATTTTGGCCTGGGGCAACGTTGGGCGGTAGGGGATTGGCTACTGGGCTACAACTCCGTGCTCGACAGTGATTTCCAGAATCAGCGCAACCGTGGCAGCATCGGTGCGGAAGCCTGGGGCGACTATCTGCGCTTATCGGCCAACTATTACCACCCGCTGTCGTCATATTCTCCCCAGGCAAATAATGCCGTCTTTCTCGGCCGTCCGGCGCGTGGCTATGACATTACCACCCAAGGTTATCTGCCGTTTTACCACCAGCTTGGGGCCTCGCTCAGCTTTGAACAGTATCGCGGCGCCAGCGTCGATCTGCTAGGCAATGGCAACAAACAAACCGATCCTAGCGCTATGCAGGTGGGGCTCAACTATACGCCGGTCCCGTTGGTCACGGTCAAAGCCTTACACAAACTGGATAATGTCGGTGAAACTCAGGACAAGGTCGAGCTGGCGATGACCTACCGCCTTGGGGTGCCGTTGATTAAACAGATTTCTCCGTACTACGTGGAGCAGGCCAAATCATTGCGCGGTAGCCGCTATGACAGCATTGAACGTAATAATGTGCCGGTGCTGGAATTCCGCGAAAGCAAAACGTTGCAGGTGTTTCTGGCGACGCCGTCATGGAGCCTGAATCCAGGGGAAACGCTGCCTCTGGTGCTGGAAATCAAGGCGGCCAACAAGATCGCTGCGGTCAACTGGCAAGGGGATACTCAGGCGGTCAGCCTGACGCCGCCGGCGAATATCAACGATCCGCAGGGTTGGACCTTGACGGTGCCCGCGTGGGATGAGACGCCAGGGGCCAGTAATCACTACCAACTGTCTGTCACCCTTGAGGATGAAAAGCAGCAGAAAGCCACCTCGAACTGGATCACGCTACAGGTTAGCGCTCCCCTGAGCTGGTCTATTGAAGGGGAGCCTGGGTTACCGCCGCCGCAAACCCTGCAGCCACCGGCAATCCCGGCGGTTACCGGGCCGTTGCACCCACAGGACCCCTAATCTTTCTTATTACCCAACACCCAAACGGCGGCTTCTACGCGGGATTTCAGTTTCATCTTCTTCAGCAGGTGTTTGACGTGCACCTTGACGGTACTTTCGGTGATCGTCAGTTTGCGGGCAATCAGCTTGTTTGGCAGCCCCTGCGCGATCAGCTTGAGGATGTCGCGCTCGCGCGGAGTCAACTGCTGGATGTCGCGTTCTACCGCCGGGCGGTTTTCCCGCAGGCTGGCCGCCAATACTGGCGTCAATGCTTCGCTCAGTACCATTTGCCCTGCCGCCGCCTGATGCAGTGCCTTGAGCAGTTCCTCTGGTTCCATATCTTTCAACAGATAGCCATCCGCACCGCGTTTTAGCGCGCTCACCACATCGTCTTCATGGTTGGAGACGCTGAATACCACCACACGGCCAGAAAGGGCGGTCTGGCGCAGGCGATCCAGGGTTGCCAGACCGTTCATTCCGGGCATATTCAGATCCAACAGGATCAGGTCGGGATCGTGTAATTCCGCCAGTTCCACACCTTGTTCACCATTGCTGGCTTCGGCGATGACTTGCAGCCGGGGATCCATGCTAATCAACTGCTTGACGCCGTTACGCAACATGGGGTGATCGTCAATCAGCAGGATGGTGGCCGCTTCTTCGGTCGTCATAATATTTCCTTTATTCGATAGCAGAGTTATCCGGGCGGAACGTCACCCGTACTTCGGTGCCGCCGCCGCTGCACGGCAGGATTTCACACTGGCCGTGCAGGCTTTTGGCGCGATCGCGCATGATGATTAGGCCGTAGTGATCGGGCCGTTCGCTGATATCCGGCAGGCCACGGCCATTATCGCTGACGCTCAGGGTGACTTCGCCCTGCAGGTTTGTCACCCGAATCGCGACCTGGCTGGCCTGCGCATGTTGGTGAATGTTGCTCAATGCCTCACGTGCGATTTGCAGCAGGTGGATCGCCTGATAGGCCGGTACGCTACGTGGGCCTAACTGATAATCCAGTTCGATAGGGATCCCCAGCCGCTGATTGAATTCCTGCACCGTAGACTGTAGTGCCGCCAGCAGGCCAGGTTCGGTCAGGCGCAGGCGGAAGGTGGTTAACAGCTCGCGCAACTGACGATAGGCGGTATTGATCTCTTCACGCATCTGTTGCACCAACTCCAGACTGGCCGGAGGTAGTTCGGCTCCTTGCATCTGCAGGCAACTGGTCTGCATTTTCAGGCAGGTGAGGGATTGAGCGATGGAGTCATGTAACTCGCGGGCAATCGCGGCCCTCTCTTCCATCAGCATCAATTGCTGCTGATGGTCAACCTGGCGCTCTATCGCCAATACGCTGGTCAATTGCTCTACCAGGGTATTCATCAACTGGCATTGCTCATCGCTCAACCGTTGCTCTGGCGCATGTTGAGCGACGACGATGCCATAATTACCCAGTTGGTCACTCAGGCTCCAACTAAGCGAAGGGTGCCCCTGACTATGAGGCTGATGTCCGCTTAAGCAAGCGCTGCAGACCGGGTTATGGCAATACTCTGGTCTTAACGGCTGGTTACCGCTTAACTGCAGAAACTGTTCCTGGCTGTTGTTTTCATACAGCCGTACCTGGAGGCTGTGCAGCGGTGTCAGCGTTTGCAACTGGTTAAGGATTGGCGTCAGGCGGCTACAGATCGGCTCGCTGGTGTGTAACTGGCGGCTGGTACGATACAGAAAGCTCAGCATCTGGTTTTTCTGTTGCAGGTCGGCGGTTTTTTCTGCGACACGTTGCTCCAGCCTGGCATAGATGGTGGCAAGCTCGTCGGACATGGAGTTCAGCGCGGCACCTAGCGAAGACATCTCGTCCTGATGCCCACGTTGGGCAAAGCGGGAACTGAAATCACCGCGGCCTACCGCCAGGGCCATCGCCACCAATTGACGCCAAGGGTGCAGTAAACGGCGGCGCAGGTAACAGATGGTGCCGACCAGCAGCAACAGCGTCAGGGCAATAAAGCCACCCTGAACCAGCGTCACCATCAGCAAACGCCGTTCGGTCTGGTGGTCGATATCGGAAACCAGCTTGTCCAACAGGCTGACAAAGTGGGCCACTTGGGGAGCTGCGTCGGCGGGGTGTTGTGCTTGGCGCAGCCGTGGTTGCAGTTGGTTTAACCAATAGTCACGCAACGTCAGCAACTGCGGGGTTAGCCCTTCGCGTTCCAGCGCCTGTTGCAAGTCGCGGCTGGTTTCGTCCTGCTCTAATCCCTGCATCAGGATGTCACTGTGGGCATCCAGGGGGAGCTGAGACAACAGGCGGTAACTCTGCATCCGTAGGGAACCCGCTTTGTTGATGGCATGAGCATTGCCCTGGATGCTTTGCGACATCCAGGCGGAAATACTCATTCCGGCGATACCCAGCACCCCCAGCAGTAGCATTAGCACGGCCACCTGATTAACGATGGAAAGCGGAGCCAGCAAGCGTTTCATCGAATACGCATCCCCATTGAGCAGCAGAAACCAGAGGGTAAGTACCGGCCTCTCTGGCGGCTAAATTACGGCAATAGCGGCCATTTTTCCTCATCCCCAGGCATAACCCCATACCCCTAAAGAAGTACCCCCTAGTTTCCGGCAGCCTGCCCCATTGGCCAACCCTTAGCATCACTGTGGTATAACCTGCTGAATACCAATAGATTAGCGAGCCTTAATCGGCTACTCATTAAGGGATGTATGGGGTTTATCCGCCGTGGGTTACCTGCTTGCTCGTTGATTTACGTCAACTTTACCGCTTGAGGGGATCAACTAGGGTGTGCGCAGTTATCACTGTGTTTCTGAGGTTTATTATGTCGCAATCTGCAACGCCTTTAGCAAGAAAAACGGGTGCGGTTATTCAGGACTGGCAACCTGAGAACAGCGAATTCTGGCAGCAGAGTGGGCACCGCATCGCCCGCCGCAACCTGTGGATCTCCATACCCTGCCTGTTGCTCGCCTTCTGTGTCTGGATGCTGTTCAGCGCCGTGGCGGTTAATCTGAACAAGGTGGGGTTTAACTTCACCACCGATCAGCTGTTCCTGTTGACCGCATTACCTTCGGTTTCCGGCGCTATCCTGCGCGTGCCGTATTCCTTCGTGATCCCGATGTTTGGTGGCCGGCGTTGGACAGCCATCAGCACCTGTTTCCTGCTGGTACCTTGCCTATGGTTAGGCTATGCGGTGCAGGATCCGACCACCTCATTCAACGTATTTATTATTATCTCGCTGTTGTGTGGTTTTGCCGGGGCCAACTTTGCCTCCAGCATGGCGAACATCAGCTTCTTCTTCCCTAAGGCGAAGCAGGGTGGGGCGTTAGGTCTGAATGGCGGCCTGGGAAACCTGGGGGTCAGCGTGATGCAACTGGTGGCTCCGTTAGCCATCTCGCTTGCCATGTTTGGCTTTCTGGGCGGTACCGGGCAGACACAGCCAGACGGTAGCCAGCTGTGGTTGGAAAATGCCGCCTGGATCTGGGTGCCTTTCCTGCTGGTGGCAACGTTGGTGGCCTGGTTCGGTATGAATGATTTGGCCGCCTCAAAGGCTTCTTTGCGCCAACAACTGCCGGTACTCAAACGGGGTCATCTGTGGGTTTTGAGCCTGTTGTATCTGGCAACTTTTGGTTCCTTTATTGGTTTCTCTGCCGGTTTTGCCATGCTGGCGAAAACCCAGTTTCCGGACGTGGTGATCCTGCATTACGCCTTCTTCGGGCCGTTCCTTGGGGCGCTGGCTCGTCCAGTGGGCGGAGCGCTTTCCGATCGCTTTGGCGGTATTCGTGTGACGTTGCTGAACTTTATAGTCATGGCCATTTTCGCTGCCTTGCTGTTCCTGACCTTGCCGGGTAGCGCTCATCAGGGCTCGTTTATGGCCTTCTATGGCGTGTTTATGGTGCTGTTCCTCACCGCCGGGTTGGGCAGCGGCTCGACCTTCCAGATGATCGCCGTGATATTCCGTAAAATCACCGTGGACAGAGTGAAAGCCGCAGGGGGAAGCGATGAGTTGGCACAGCGCGAGGCGGTAACCGATTCGGCTGCGGCTTTGGGCTTTATCTCGGCGATTGGTGCAGCGGGGGGATTCTTTATTCCCAAGGCGTTTGGCACTTCGCTGGCTTTGACTGGCTCACCGGCTGGGGCGATGAAGATCTTCCTGGTGTTCTATATTGTGTGTGTCGTGGTGACCTGGGGCGTTTACGGCCGTAAAAAGGTTTCACGCTAGTTGAGTTAAGCGGGCGCAGCATTGGGCGCGCCTACGGTCGAAAATGTGCGACTCCTGCCCATTCGGCAACAGTGCAATTTGTCAGTAATCAGACATTCTCCGCTTGTCGGGGAGTGTCTTTCTGCTCCATTCCCGCAACTTATTTCTCTGAATGCCAGTAATCCCATAAAAATATATGAGCATAATCTTAATTATCGCGAGGTTGAAGGTTTTTTACATTAAGCTATCGCTGGCATTGCGCACGAATTAAATCGTTGGATAAAATCTACTGCGCTCATAATAAAAGAAAAATATTAACCTCCGGCACGGGGTGATTTATGCCTGAATTAGCTATGCAACCCAGCGGGATGTGAGGCTTTTTCAGTGGATTTCATAATTTCACAACGTTATGAAAAATGGGTGAAATTATATTTTTTATGATTAATATCAACTGGTTAAAATCATGCTGTATTCCGCATTTCTCAGATTTGATTAAAAATAACACGCTTTATGACAGGGCATCTACTAGGCATCATTGAAGTAAAAATCCGAGACTGAGAATCGGCGGTGATTGATTCGATGAAATATAAAGAAAATTTATTTCTTCGAGTTTATATCTAATGTCTTGAAATTTTTTTCATGTTTCTATACAAAAGAGGGCGCTGTGAACTCATCAAGGAAATGAAAAGTGGACGATGAACAGGAAATTAAAATCATAAATTTTGATGTTTTTCTCCCCTCCAGGCAGAGTTCACGGCTACGTTGGAAAGAGCTTCAGATACTTTCCCTGTTGGTTACCCGTTCGCCTGAGTTGGTGAGCCGTTCAGAAATCATCGAGACTATCTGGAAAGGCACCTATTGCTCAGACTCTACAATAAATCAGACGATTAAGTCCATTCGCCAAAAAATTGGCGACACGGAGCATGCTCTCATCAGAACCATTCCGCGTCTTGGTTATAAGGTGGACAATAAAACGATATTTAACTTTATTTCAGCAGAGGAATCCGCTGTCGTTGGGGAAGTTACTCCCGGAGATGATGACACTGAGAATGTGAGTCGTGATTTATCTGAGAGCAAATTGAATCATATGAACGGTGAAATTATTGAAAATGCAACGGCGTCGGCAGGTTATTCAGCTATAAATCCGATATTAAGCGCAGCAGATTTGGTTGAACCCATGCGAAACAGGGTAACGCCGTGGGGCAGATTATTGAAGTATCTGGCGGCGTTTATTGCGCTGCTGACAGTTTCGCTCTTATCCTATGCGCTGGGCAGTCGAACCAAGCCTGCAATACAGCATGAGGTACCAAACAGCCTTCGTATGGTCTTATCCTTTTCATTAGACACTCCCCCTAGCACCAAGGCCCAGGTGCTAAATTGCGTGTATCTGGAGGGGACTGAAAAGGAAATGCGGGTTGAATGTAGTGCTCGCTAGCAGGATCCCCTTTGAAGCTGTTTAATATAGGGAAATTAAACCGTGTGAGATTATCCCGTAACGTTAAAACAACTCTGCCGATGAGAGTGAGTTAATTAAGCGATTTCACATTTAATCAAACGCTATTATCGCGGCATGACACTGTTTTATCATTTATTAGTTGAAACTGTTAGGCGAAGTGTCCAGTCTGGCCACTCAGCTTTATCCGCTTTTTCTGTAGAGAAATGGAGTAGGAAGTATTTTTGAGGGACTGAGTGATAAATTATGGATAAACGTAAGATAGCTATTATCGGTGGATCGGGTTTTATTGGCTCACGGCTGGCAAAACGACTAAGCGCCCGTCGCGATTTGGCCCTGAAAATCATCGACGTTAAACAGAGCCAATGTTTTTCTCAGTACTACCAATATGCTGATGTGACTCAGCCAGAAAGCCTGCGACAGGCACTGGTAGGCTGCGATGCGGTGATAAACCTGGCGGCCAAGCGTCAGGATAAAGTCAAGTCAACCTCGCTTTATAATCAGATCAATGTCGAAGGTGCACGTAACCTATGCATGGTCGCAGCCGAGTTGGCGATCAAACAGATCGTTTTCACTTCGTCAGTCGCCGTCTATGGCGATGTGGAACAGGAAACCAATGAGGAAGGTCATTTGGCCCCCGGTAGTCATTACGGCAAATCAAAACTGGAGGCGGAATATGTTTATGAGGCCTGGCGCAATGCTGGCGACGGCAACAAACTGACGATCATACGCCCAGTGGTGGTGTTTGGCGAAGGGGACCGTAGCAATGTGTATAAACTGTTCCGTCGGATCGCCAAGGGCCGTTTGGTGATGATAGGCGATGGTCGTAATAGGCGCTCGTTGGCCTATGTTGAGAATATCGCTGCCCGCTTGGAATTTGCGCTCGATCAGCAAGCCGATTATCAGGTCAGCAACTATGCCGATAAGCCGGACCTCTCAATGAATCAGCTAATCGGGGTGGTTACTCGCGTGCTTGGCCGAGAAGATAAGCTCATTCACATTCCCTATTTGCCAGGCATAGGGGGGATTGCACTGCTTGATCTGCTGGGTAAGGTTAGCCGGTATAAATTTTCTATTAGCCGTGCCAAGGTCAAGACGTTTTGTGCCTCGGCCCAGTTTAAATCTAACGTAGAGCCTGATTTTGTCGCTCCCGTCGATCTCAATCAGGCTATTGAGAAAACGGTGAAGCACGAATTCAACTGACGTATTGAAAGGGGCGCTTCCGGGGCGCCCATATAACGGCATCCGGTGCCCGCCTATATTTGTCATTAATCTCGCTTACACGTCCGTTTTAGCGTCACTACCCCCAAATTTCCGTGCCAGGGTGTTCGTCAGGCGCTTATCTCTGTAAATTCATTATTCTTGTTTTATTACAAAAAGATAGGGTGATTTTCAGTTGTCATCCTTTAGTGGTATTTGCGCCATCCCTCTGGTTTTCTCTCCCCGAATCCCTTGATCGCAATCAAGTTACGCCCAGCAGAGCATCAGTAGCCTTGGCCGCAGATTGAGCAATGATACTTGGCAACTTCTTACCACAATATACCCGTCGTCCTGCAAGCTGCGGCTTGAAATTCGTAGGGTAATGAGCCTTCAGGAGAACTCCGGATGAGCAAATTTCTAGATCGGTTCCGCTACTTCAAGCAGTTGGCCGAACCTTTCTCTGGCGGTCATGGCCAAACGCTGAACGCCAACCGCGATTGGGAAGATGGCTATCGTAGCCGTTGGCAGCACGACAAAGTGGTGCGTTCCACCCATGGCGTGAACTGCACGGGTTCCTGCAGCTGGAAAATCTATGTGAAAAACGGCCTGGTCACCTGGGAAACCCAGCAGACCGACTATCCGCGCACCCGTCCAGATTTGCCCAACCATGAGCCCCGTGGCTGCCCACGCGGTGCCAGCTATTCCTGGTATCTCTACAGCGCCAACCGCCTGAAATATCCGCTGATGCGTAAACGTCTGATCAAGCTATGGCGCGAGGCTAAAGCCCTGCATAGCGATCCGGTTGATGCCTGGGGGTCGATTGTTTCCGACCTGGAAAAAGCCAAAAGCTACAAAGTGGCTCGTGGCCGCGGTGGTTTTGTCCGTTCCAGCTGGCAGGAGGTCAATGAACTGATCGCCGCTTCCAACGTGTATACCGCCAAGACCTTTGGCCCGGACCGCATTATCGGCTTCTCGCCGATCCCGGCGATGTCGATGGTGTCTTACGCGGCGGGTGCCCGTTATCTATCGCTGATTGGCGGTACCTGCCTGAGCTTCTACGACTGGTACTGCGATTTGCCACCGGCCTCGCCGATGACCTGGGGCGAACAGACCGACGTGCCGGAATCTGCCGACTGGTACAACTCCTCGTACATCATTGCCTGGGGCTCCAACGTGCCGCAAACGCGTACCCCGGATGCCCACTTCTTCACCGAAGTTCGCTACAAGGGCACCAAAACCGTTGCGGTGACGCCAGACTATGCGGAAGTGGCCAAGCTGTGCGATCAATGGCTGAACCCGAAACAGGGCACCGATAGCGCAATGGCGCTGGCGATGGGCCATGTGATGCTTAAAGAGTTCCATCTGGATCGTGAGGTTGGCTATTTCCGCGACTACGTTCGCCGCTACACCGATATGCCGATGCTGGTGCTGTTGGAGCCGCGTACCGAAGGTTATTACGCAGCAGGCCGCCTGCTGCGCGCTGCCGATCTGGTCGATGGCCTAGGCCAGGAAAACAACCCCGAGTGGAAGACCGTCGCGTTGGATCAGACCAGCGGGGAACTGGTGGCACCGCAGGGCTCCATCGGTTTTCGTTGGGGCGAGAAGGGCAAATGGAATCTGGAGCAGCGTGAAGGTAAAGCCCAGCAGGATGTGGAGCTGCAACTCAGCCTGCTAGGCAGCCATGATGAGGTGGTTGACGTTGGCTTCCCTTACTTCGGTGGTGCCGAGAGTGAACATTTCAACAGCGTGGCGCTGGACGACATCCTGCTACACAAGCTGCCGGTAAAACGCCTGCAACTGGCAGACGGCAGCCAGGCGCTGGTGACCAGCGTCTACGACCTGACGCTGGCTAACTACGGTCTGGATCGTGGCCTGAATGATGCCCACTGTGCCAATGGTTATGACGAAGTCAAAGCTTATACGCCAGCCTGGGCAGAGCAGATCACCGGCGTATCACGTCACAACATCATCCGCATTGCGCGCGAGTTTGCCGAGAACGCCGAGAAAACCCACGGCCGCTCGATGATTATCGTGGGGGCCGGTGTCAACCACTGGTACCACATGGACATGACCTATCGCGGGCTGATCAACATGCTGATCTTCTGCGGTTGCGTTGGCCAAAGCGGCGGCGGCTGGGCGCACTATGTCGGCCAGGAAAAGCTGCGCCCGCAAACCGGTTGGATGCCGCTGGCCTTTGGTCTGGATTGGCAACGGCCGGCGCGACATATGAACAGCACCTCGTTCTTCTACAACCACTCCAGCCAATGGCGTTACGAGACGGTCGGCACCGAAGAGCTGTTGTCACCGATGGCGGACAAGAGTCAGTTTGCTGGCAGCCTGATCGACCTGAACGTGCGTGCCGAGCGCATGGGTTGGTTGCCATCGGCACCACAATTGGACACCAACCCGCTGCATCTGGCCGCTCAGGCTAAAGCGGCCGGTCAGACGCCGCTGGATTTCACCGTGGAGAGCCTGAAACAGGGCAACGTCCGCTTTGCCGCCGAACAGCCGGATAATCCGCAGAACTTCCCGCGTAACCTGTTCGTCTGGCGCTCCAACCTGCTGGGCTCCTCCGGCAAGGGGCATGAATACATGCTCAAATACCTGCTGGGGACCGAGAATGGTATCCAGGGCCAGGATCTGGGCCAACAGGGCGGCGTAAAACCACAGGAAGTCGAGTGGTTGGATAACGGCGGCGAAGGCAAGTTGGATCTGGTTGTGACGCTTGATTTCCGCATGTCCAGCACCTGCCTGTATTCCGACATCGTGTTGCCCACCGCCACCTGGTACGAAAAAGACGATATGAATACCTCGGATATGCATCCGTTTATTCATCCGCTGTCTGCGGCTGTCGATCCCGCCTGGGATTCCAAGAGCGACTGGGATATCTACAAGGGTATCGCCAAAGCGTTCTCCGAGGTGTGCGTTGGCCATCTGGGTCAGGAGACCGACATTGTCACGCTGCCAATCCAGCATGACTCCGCCGCCGAACTGGCACAGCCCTACGGCGTGAAAGATTGGAAGAAAGGCGAGTGCGAACTGATCCCGGGTAAAACCGCGCCACACATCATGGTGGTAGAACGCGATTATCCCGCGACCTACGAGCGTTTTACCTCACTTGGTCCGCTGCTGGACAAGCTTGGCAATGGGGGTAAGGGTATCGGTTGGAACACCCAGACCGAAGTCGACTTCCTGAAAAAGCTGAACTACGTGAAGACCGAAGGCCCGGCAGTTGGACGGCCGAAGATCGAAAGTGCTATCGATGCGGCGGAAGTGATCCTCTCGCTGGCACCGGAAACCAATGGACAGGTGGCGGTGAAAGCCTGGCAGGCGCTGAGTAACATCACCGGGCGCGATCACACCCATCTGGCGCTGAACAAGGAAGACGAAAAGATCCGCTTCCGTGATATTCAGGCCCAGCCGCGCAAGATCATCTCCAGCCCGACCTGGTCTGGCCTGGAAGACGAACACGTTTCTTACAACGCCTGCTACACCAACGTGCATGAGCTGATCCCGTGGCGCACCCTGAGCGGCCGCCAACAGCTGTATCAGGATCACGAGTGGATGCGTGCCTTTGGGGAAAGCCTGTTGGTCTATCGCCCACCGATCGACACCCGTGCCGCGCAGCCGTTGCTGAATAAAAAACCGAACGGCAACAAAGAGAAGGCGCTGAACTTCCTGACGCCGCACCAGAAGTGGGGTATTCACTCTACCTACAGCGACAACCTGTTGATGCTGACCCTGTCACGCGGCGGGCCAATCGTCTGGCTGAGTGAGGAGGATGCCAAAGAGTTGGGCATTGAAGATAACGACTGGATCGAGGCCTTCAACGCCAACGGAGCACTTACCGCCCGTGCGGTGGTCAGCCAGCGCATTCCGTCGGGCATGACCATGATGTACCACGCGCAGGAACGCATCGTGAATATTCCGGGCTCGGAAATCACCAGCCAGCGCGGCGGGATCCACAACTCGGTGACCCGCGTGTGCCCGAAACCGACCCACATGATCGGCGGCTATGCCCAGTTGGCCTACGGCTTTAACTACTACGGCACCGTCGGCTCGAATCGCGATGAGTTTGTGGTGGTGCGCAAAATGGACCATATCGATTGGTTAGACGGCGAAGGTAACGACTACGCCCAGGGCAGCCAGCAGGAGAAAGCCAAATGAAAATTCGTTCGCAAGTTGGCATGGTGCTCAACCTGGACAAATGCATCGGTTGCCATACCTGTTCGGTGACCTGTAAAAACGTCTGGACCAGCCGCGAAGGCATGGAATATGCCTGGTTCAACAACGTGGAAAGCAAGCCGGGCATCGGCTATCCCAACGCCTGGGAAGATCAGCATAAGTGGAAGGGCGGCTGGATACGCAAAATCAACGGCAAGCTGGAGCCGCGCATGGGTAACCGCGTTGGCCTGCTGTCGAAGATTTTTGCCAACCCGGCTGTTCCCGCATTGGACGACTATTACGAGCCGTTCGATTACGACTACCAGAACCTGCATACCGCCCCGCAGGGTAAGCATCAGCCGATCGCCCGTCCGCGATCGCTGATCACCGGCCAGCGGATGAACAAGATCGAAAGTGGCCCAAACTGGGAAGAGATCCTCGGCGGGGAGTTCGACAAGCGTGCCAAGGACAAAAACTTCGACAACATGCAGAAGGCGATGTACGGCCAGTTCGAAAACACCTTCATGATGTATTTGCCACGGCTGTGTGAGCACTGCCTCAACCCGGCCTGTGTGGCGACTTGTCCGAGTGGTGCGATCTATAAACGCGGCGAAGACGGCATTGTGCTGATCGATCAGGATAAATGCCGCGGCTGGCGGATGTGCCTGACCGGCTGCCCGTACAAGAAAATCTACTTCAACTGGAAGAGCGGCAAATCCGAGAAGTGCATCTTCTGCTACCCAAGGATTGAGGCTGGCCAGCCTACCGTCTGTTCGGAAACCTGCGTGGGGCGTATCCGCTACCTCGGCGTGCTGCTGTACGATGCCGACCGCATTGAACAAGCGGCCGCTACAGAGAACGATAAAGACCTGTATCAGAGCCAAATGGATATCTTCCTCGATCCGCACGACCCGGCAGTGATTGAGCAAGCGCTGAAAGACGGTATCCCGCAAGGGGTGATTGAGGCCGCGCAGCAGTCGCCGGTTTACAAGATGGCGATGGACTGGAAACTGGCGCTGCCGCTACATCCGGAATATCGCACCTTGCCGATGGTGTGGTACGTGCCGCCGTTGTCTCCGATCCAGTCGGCTGCCGATGCCGGTGAGTTAGCCCATAGCGGCGTGTTGCCTGATGTCGAAAGCCTGCGCATCCCGGTGCAATATCTGGCGAATCTGTTGACCGCCGGGGATACCGCTCCGGTGCTGTTGGCGCTGAAACGGATGTTGGCGATGCGTCACTACAAGCGGGCAGAAACCGTGGACGGCGTGGTGGATACCAGCGCGCTGGAGCAGGTAGGGTTGACCGAGGCGCAGGCGCAAGAGATGTATCGCTATCTGGCGATCGCTAACTACGAAGACCGTTTCGTCGTGCCTTCCAGCCACCGTGAACTGGCGCGTGAAGCTTTCCCGGAAAGCAAAGGCTGTGGTTTCAGCTTTGGCGACGGTTGCCACGGCAGCGACAGCAAATTCAACCTGTTTAACAGCCGCCGCATCGATGCCATCGACGTGACGCAGAAAACCCCGCGCAAGGAGGATGTCTCATGATCGCTCTGCGAATTATTGCCCGCCTGCTGGATTATCCTGAGCAGGAACTGTTTGACCATCAGCAAGAGCTGGCGGAAGCCCTGGAACCGGCCTGCGAACTGGATTTGCATCACAGCGCCCAGCTGATTCTGTTTATCCGTCGCTTCTGCGCCCGTCCGTTGCTGGACGTGCAGGCGGAGTATTGCGAACTGTTCGATCGCGGCCGTGCGACCTCACTGTTGTTGTTTGAGCACGTTCACGGTGAATCCCGCGATCGCGGCCAGGCGATGGTCGATCTGATGGCGCAATACCGCGAAGCCGGGCTGGAGATCGACAGCCGCGAACTGCCCGACTTCCTGCCGCTGTATCTGGAATATCTGGCTAGCCGCAACAAAGAGGAAGCTCAAGGCGGATTGCAGGATATTGCTCCTATTCTGGCGCTGCTGGGTGCTCGTTTGCAGCAGCGTCAAAGCCCGTATGCGGTGCTGATCGATCTGCTGCTGGCGCTGTCTGGTAGTGGAGTTGCGGCCAACAGTTTGCAGTCGCAAGTTGCCGGTGAAACACGTGACGACACGCCACAGGCACTGGATGCCGTCTGGGAAGAAGAACAGATCAAGTTTTTGGGTGAGCAGGGCTGCGCTTCGGCGCAGCAGGCCACCCACCAACGGCGCTTTGCTGGGGCGGTTGCGCCACAGTATCTGGATGTGGGTTCGATGACCACGGCAACCAAAGGACGCTAATCATGCACTTTCTGACGCTTTTCTTCTTCGATATCTATCCGTATATCGCCGGGGCGATCTTCCTGATCGGCAGTTGGCTGCGCTACGACTACGGGCAATACACCTGGCGTGCTGGTTCCAGCCAGATGCTGGATAAAAAGGGCATGCGGCTGGCCTCCAACCTGTTCCATATCGGCATTCTGGGCATTTTTGCCGGGCATTTCCTCGGCATGCTGACACCGCACTGGATGTATGAATCTTTCCTGCCGATCGCCGTGAAGCAGAAAATGGCGATGTTTGCCGGTGGGGCCTGCGGTGTGATGATGCTGGTGGGCGGTGTGTTGTTATTAAAGCGCCGGTTGACCAACCCGCGTATCCGCGCCACCAGTAGCGTGGGGGATATCCTGATCCTGACGCTGCTGGTGGTGCAGGTATGCCTGGGCCTGTTGACCATCCCCTTCTCTGCCCAACATATGGACGGCAGCGAGATGCTGAAGCTGGTGGCCTGGGCGCAAGCGGTGGTGACTTTTCATGGCGGCGCGGCTCAGCACCTGGCAGGGGTTGCACTGATATTCAAGATCCATATCGTGCTCGGTATGACTCTGTTCCTGATCTTTCCGTTCTGCCGCCTGGTGCATATCTGGAGCGTGCCGGTGGAATATCTGACTCGCCGCTACCAGTTGGTGCGTAACCGCCGTTAATTCCCCGCGTTACCCAGCGGCAAGGTCTTTTGGACGTTGCCGCTGTTCTATTTTCCTCGTATTGGTGTGTAACCAATATCCTTTTACCGTTGATTCAGTCATTGATTTTGGTCTGCCTTAGCCCTCCCAGAGCAAGGCGAATAGTTTATTCCTATAGATCTCTTTTCGGCGTTGATCTACGCTGTGCCATTGGGTTAACGGCATGGTTTACCAGGTTAGTTAAGCGAACGGAATCAATCAGTAAAAATTCCTGTTAGGATTTTCATTATGCTGATGTTAAATAAGGGCTAGATCAAAATAGCGTAAATACGTTGATTAATTACGCTGGATGCTAAGCCAAACGAGTTAGGGATAAGCAGACTGAACACCTATGACCATTGATAACCTGTCCCACCCCGTACTGCCGCTGAAAATCATCGCGACCGGTGCGGCCTTGCCTCCCGGCTGCATCGAATCTTCGGCCTTGGATCGGCAATTGGGTAAACCCGTCGGCTATGTTGAAAAACGCTCGGGGATTATTCATCGTTTTCATGCCAGCAATCAGGCTAGTCAGGCTGCACTGGCCGTCGCCGCATTGGATGATGCCCTGGCTCGCCATGCCATCCCGCGAGACTCCATCGATCTGTTGATCTCGGCCTCGGCCATTTCCGTACAGGCATTGCCCTTCAGTGCCGCGCATATTCTTAAGATCGCCGGCTTACCAGCAGGTATCGCCGGCTTTGATATCAATACCAGTTGCGTCAGCTTTATTAGCGCATTACAGGTGGCAGCCGGGCTACTCAATACCGGTGTTTATCGGCGTATTGCCATCGTCTCTGCCGATATTGCCTCGCGCGGTATCGACTGGGAAGATGAAGAGTCCTCACTGATTTTTGGCGATGGTGCCGCTTGCGCCATTGTGGAACGCGGCGATGGGCGCAGCGGCATTTTGTCCTACCTGATGGAAACCTACCCGGAAGGCAGCGATTTGTGTGAAATCCGCGCCGGTGGTACACGCTGTAACCCGCGAGCAGGGATGAACGATAGCGATTTCTTATTCCACATGAAGGGCAAACAACTGTTCCGCCAGGCTTCGGCGCTGATTGAAGGCTACCTTGAGCGCTTGCTGAGTGCCGCAGGGCTCACCTTGCCACAGATTGCCACCGTGGTGCCGCACCAGGCCAGCCATCTCTCGCTGGAACATATGCGCAAAAGGCTGCATGTGGCGCCTGAGGCGTTGGTGGATATCTATCGTTACCGGGGCAACCAGGTGGCAGCGTCAATTCCTTCCGCGTTGCACGAGGCGGCGATCACCGGCAGGCTGAATGCCAATCAGCCGGTGATGCTGATCGGTACCGCTGCTGGGTTGACCCTGGGCGGCATGGTTCTGCTGCCATGAAAGTCTTGGTAACCGGAGCAACCAGTGGGTTGGGGCGCAATGCGGCCGAGTGGCTGTTGGCTGCGGGTCATCAGGTGCATGCCACCG
>NZ_JBKJYW010000313.1:0-8422 GCF_046715635.1 Serratia sp. (in: enterobacteria) | reverse complement strand
GTTGAGTTGTTCAACAGTATAATCCTGTGCCACAACGCACTCCTCAGATAGACAGCTTGTTAATGCGCTTGCCGCCGTAAAGCAGGTTGACGATGGCACGGGTACCGACAATCGCGGTGAACATGGATGTCGCCACACCGATTGCGGTGGTAATTGCAAAGCCCTTGATCGAACCGGTACCGACTGCGTACAGAATGATCGCGGTGATCAACGTCGTGACGTTGGCATCAACGATACTGGAGAACGCGCCTTTATAGCCTTCATGGATGGCCTGCTGAATGGATCGTCCATTCTTCAGTTCCTCCTTGATACGTTCGTTTATCAGTACGTTGGCGTCAACCGCCACCGCCAGCGTCAGCACGATCCCGGCAATCCCCGGCATGGTTAGCGTCGCCCCTGGTAACAGAGACATCACGCCAACGATCAGCACCAGGTTAGCCATCAACGCGGTAGAGGCGATCAGGCCAAACTTGCGGTACCAGACCACCATAAAGACGATCGAAGCCACCAGGCCCCACAGGCAAGCTTCCAGGCCCTGGGTGATGTTCTGTTGCCCCAAGGTTGGCCCAATGGTCCGCTCTTCCACGATCTGGATAGGCGCAATCAACGCACCGGCACGCAGCAGCAGCGACAGCTGACGTGCTTCGTTCGGGTTGCTGATACCGGTGATACGGAAGCTGTTACCCAGACGTGACTGAATGTTCGCCACGTTGATCACTTCTTCCTGCTTCACCAGCACTGAACGGCCGTTGGCATCTTTCTTGCCGCTGTCTTTATACTCCACGAACAGCGTTGCCATGGGTTTACCAATGCTGTCTTTGGTGAAGTTGGACATGGCAGTACCACCCGCGCTGTCCAGCGAGATATTCACCTGCGGCTGGTTGTATTCATCGGTGCTGGAGGTGGAGTCGGTAATGTGGTCACCGGTCAGGATGACGCGCTTGTACAGCACCACCGGTTGGCCTTCACGGGTGTATTTCACCTCGGAGTCACCCGGCACACGGCCATTGGCCGCAGCGGTCGCATCCGCGTTGGTATTCACCAGGCGGAATTCCAGCGTAGCGGTCGCACCCAAAATTTCTTTGGCGCGCGCCGTGTCCTGGATACCCGGCAATTCAACAACGATACGATCGGCACCCTGACGCTGTACCAACGGTTCGGCAACGCCGAGCTGGTTGACACGATTACGCAGGATGGTGATGTTCTGCTGCACCGCATACTCACGCGCTTCGCTCAGGCGAGCGTCGGTCATCGTGGCTTTCAGGGTGTTGCTGCCGTTGGCAGAAAGCACCAGATCGCGCTGACGTGGCGTCATGTAGCTGATGGCCTGGTCGCGAGCGGCGTCGTCACGGAAGCGGACTTCCACGCCGTTGTTGTCCAACTTGCGGATCGCAGCGTAAGGAATGCCCTTTTCACGCAGTTCGCTGCGCAGGGTATCCATAGTTTGTTCTTGCAACTTGCTCAGCGCGGTGTCCATGTCGACTTCCATCAGGAAGTGCACGCCACCACGTAAATCCAGACCCAGCTTCATCGGCTCGGCGTTGAGCATCGCCAGCCAGGCAGGCGTTGCCGGGGCGAGGTTCAATGCGACGACATATTTGTCACCCAGTTCCGCCATCAAGGCTTCACGGGCGCGCAACTGCACGTCAGGATCTTTAAAGCGAGCCAGGATGGCGCCGTTTTCCAGCGCAATCGACTTGCTCGCAATATTGTCTTTTTCTAATACGGTACGGACTTGGTCCAGCGTAGTTTCACTGGCGGCGACTCCGCGCGCGCCAGTGATCTGTACGGCCGGATCCTCTCCGTAAATGTTGGGAAGCGCATATAGCAGTCCGACGAGGATCACCACGATCAGCATCAGATACTTCCACAGAGGATAACGGTTTAGCACGGCAGTTCCCTTAGGGAAAACAAAATTACAGGGCCTTCATAGTACCTTTCGGCAGAACGGCCGCCACGAAGTCACGCTTGATCATCACTTCCGTGGTGTCATTCAGCGCGATGGCAATGATACCGGTATCTGCCACTTTAGTGACACGGCCAATCAGGCCACCGGTGGTCAACACTTCATCACCCTTGCCGATGGAGTCCATCAGTTTTTTGTGCTCTTTAGCACGTTTCTGCTGTGGGCGCAGGATCATGAAATAGAAGATCAGGCCAAACACCACCAGCATAATGATCAAAGAGTACGGGCTACCCTGAGATGGAGCCCCTGCTGCTGCCACTGCATCGGAAATGAAAAAGCTCATTAAAATTCCCTCATTAAATTATCAATTATTAATTCAAGCGTTTAAAGGTGGTATCGGTTTACCGATCCGACCATAAAAATCCGCCACAAACAGCTCTAATTTACCCTCTTCAATGGCCTGGCGTAAACCCGCCATCAAACGTTGGTAATAGCGCAAGTTATGGATGGTGTTCAATCGGGCCCCGAGAATTTCGTTGCAGCGATCGAGATGATGCAAATAGGCACGGCTATAATGGCGACAAGTATAGCAATCGCACTCACTGTCCAGCGTGGAGGTATCATCCTTGTGCTTGGCATTACGGATTTTTACCACACCGTCCGTCACGAACAAATGGCCGTTACGGGCATTACGCGTTGGCATCACGCAGTCGAACATGTCGATGCCGCGACGCACGCCTTCAACCAGATCTTCCGGCTTGCCAACCCCCATCAGATAGCGTGGCTTATCTTCCGGAATTTGTGGGCAAACGTGTTCAAGAATGCGATGCATATCCTCTTTTGGCTCACCTACCGCCAAACCGCCCACAGCGTAACCATCAAAGCCGATCTCCACCAGCCCTTTTACCGATACATCACGTAAATCTTCGTAAACACCGCCTTGGATAATGCCGAATAACGCATTGTTGTTATTCAGTTCATCAAAACGCTGGCGGCTGCGCTGCGCCCAACGCAGAGACATTTCCATCGAACGCTTGGCATAGTCCCAATCTGCCGGGTAAGGCGTGCATTCGTCGAAAATCATCACGATGTCAGACCCCAGGTCGTACTGGATCTCCATCGATTTTTCCGGGCTGAGGAACACTTTATCGCCGTTGATCGGGTTACGGAAATAAACGCCTTCCTCTTTAATCTTGCGCATGGCCCCCAGGCTGAACACCTGGAAACCACCGGAGTCGGTCAGGATCGGCCCGTGCCACTGCATAAAGTCATGCAGATCGCCATGCAGCTTCATGATCTCCTGCCCTGGGCGCAGCCACAGGTGGAAGGTGTTACCCAACAGGATCTGCGCACCGGTCTCTTTCACTTCTTCCGGCGTCATGCCTTTGACCGTGCCATAGGTCCCCACCGGCATAAAGGCCGGGGTTTCCACTACGCCACGCTCAAAGACCAGGCGGCCGCGACGAGCACGGCCATCGGTTGTCTGTAATTCGTACTTCACAAAACCTCCAGCGTCAGAGATACAGTCTGACGTGTGACAAAATAGAGCGCATCATAACAACGCTGTAAGCCGCGACACAAGCCAGCCCGCAAAGTGTCAGAGCCTAAATGTTGTCAATTTTTTCTATATTGTGCCGTTATTCTGACACAGTTTTGGCACAATATGCCCGCACATAATCCCTCTTACCCATTCTCGCACACTAAAGAAGTTTCAACCCGCCGTGGCTTCCCACGGCAGTTCCTCAAACCAATCGTCATCATCCTTATCATCCGGTGGCTTTCCCGGGTGCGGCGGTAACGGCAGCATCTAGCCCCCCTGCTTTTCTCAGACTATCTGCAAACATGGCCAGCAAATCCGTTCCATCTTTACTGCGCAAGAAATCAGGGATCGCGTTGATATTTTCTGCCAAAAATTTCACGTCGTCAGTCGGCAGTGATGATTCCATTGCAGTGACTATGGCTTGCATCGGTTGCGGGATAGTGGCCGCAGCTTGTTGGCGTTCCTGCATGTACCGGTCTCCTTTATCATCCCTGGCGCTGTACCGCACAATGATGTTGTCTGTCCAGCTACGGTTGCCGTAGTTATAACTTACACCGGTTACCAGACCAGTATTCCACGACATAGCGTCACTTTCCGCATCCATGTAGTGACGCCCTGCCAATCCTGCCCCGCCAGCAATAACAAAGTTATTATCGGTATCGCTTATGCCAGACCCGATACGCCAGGTAGTAACGTTTTTAAAGCGAAGCACTAACGATGCCCTTTGCGCAATTCCTCCCCCCAGGTTGTTAACAACAAGTCCTGGGTGATGGTAAGCATTCAATATGAATTCATGCGCATTCTTGGTTTCCGGTGCCGCGGTACGGAAGAAATAGTTAAGTTGTGCCCCCCACTGGCCGTTTTTATAGTTGTATCCAGATTGGTCGATGATCTGGACTTCATCCTTCTGGGTTATTGAGTCGAAATTCCACTTGCAGCCGTACTCGATAATCACATAACCAGAGGTCATCCCGTTGATCATCGACTGAATCAACGCGGTGTTATCTGTGGTTTTATCGTTCCTACCGCCGCTCTTAAGTACAGACTTGGAATACTGCCACTGCATCCCGTTGATAGTATCCTGCAGGGTAGAAACCCCTACAGCAGGGAGATTGACACCAACAAGGTTTGGTCCGCCAGATGTTGATAACTCAGCCCTGAGTTGATCGGGTGAATACTTTAGAACATTAGGGTGATAGAACTGCAGGGAGTTATTGGCGTCGTAAACCGCCATGCTCTGACCTTCTACAGTGACAAAGCGAGCTGGCATCCCATTGTAAACAGGGAACCCTCCTGCATTGATAATCACCGGCTGAGGTACAGGAACGAAAGTACCATCCTCATTGGAAAGGTAAACCTGTACTTGGTTCTCTGGTATCGTTGGGTCTTTATCAATCTGCCCAAGGTATACCTTCCCTCCTGCAGCGGCCTTAAGAGAGCGTGACAAGGTGAATGGTTGTGTCGGCATCGCAACAACGATGTTAGGAATAATATTTGCCATTGAGTAAGCTCCAGGCGTGCGGAATCCCCACAAGGCATGCTTGCGGTAAAGTGTGTTTGGTTTGTCAGATTGTCAGCGAGTCACTACCCTAGGTGCGGGGCTGGTGATATGCTGCTCAAAAAATACAGGAGGCTAAAATGAGTCAACGCAAAGAAAAATTCATGTCAGATAATATGTGGGGCTTCTTTTTGGGAACTTGCGCCATCATGATTCTTTATGTAGTTAAGTACAACTCATTGTCTGATGGCTGGCGCTTCTGGGGTATGGTAGCAATTTCATTAATTTCCGGAATTGCGATTCAACTTACCATTGCGTTTTTCAATAAAAAACGATCTCAAAATATAGACAAAAAAAGATCATCCGACATGTGTCGCACACTAGGCATACCGCCAGATTCAACAAAAGAAGAAGATATATCAAGGTGTTGGATGTATTTAATTGAGCGACACTCTCCTGAGTTGCTGGTTAATCGATTATCTGATGCTATAGGAACGTTAATTGTCTTAGCCTATACCATTTTAAGCGTAGTAATTACACTATGGTATATCGGTATGATTATCTATTTTTCTTTGGAGCGACATTATAACGAACCCATACTATTATGGCTCCCTTTGATGTCACATATTCTTCTATCTTTTTGCATATTCATTATTTCTGCCGTAACAAATATTTTTTTCAATAGGCTTCCAGGGGAGGCTAAAGCCTTTAACAAAAGATACGATGCGCTTGTTGAGGCAGACTCTCTTCTAGCAAGTGATGAATTTAGAAAGTCACTACGTGAAGAAAGTAAATAGGCCATCCTTGGCATTTATTTATTCTTTCGCCCCCTGAGCCGTTGCGGTTATCGCCCTGTGCGCGGCTTCAAGATTCCTTTCAAAAGCTGTGCTACCTCTTGGTGTGTTTCTCAGCCTAAGCAAGGCGTCACGTACGGGCCTTGATTCATACACCCTGGATGCGAGCCCGTAGCTAGGCCCAACGTCAACGATGACATCATAGCGGCCAACAGACAGGTCATTGAGCGCTATAACTTCACCGGTTTGCTCATCCTTCACTTCGGCTGACATCACCACGACATCATCAGATCCGTCTTCATTCACAACGCGGACCTCACGCTCTGAGCCGTAGACCTCCCTTGCCATGGATAGCCAGACCTCGCCAGCGCGCTTCATGCTCTTGGCCATGTTGTCCAGGTAGATGAATGACACCATGTCAGCGCGGTTCATCAGATTGTTCACGGTTTCCTGAGCAATATTGCTGGGCATCTGCTGCATTGCCTGGCTACTGCCGGTGAGCAAGGCCGCTGCCTCTAAATGATGATGCGTTGAATGTAATAGCTGAATGCCCAAGAGAATCTGAATATGTATTCTCTAAGAATGGGGAGCGTCTTACTGAGTTTAGCCGGACTGACTTCCCGAGGGCGCTCAAGATAGCTGGGATCGCTGACTTCCGTTTTCACGACTTGCGGCATACGTGGGCAAGTTGGCATGTTCAAAACGGAACCCCACTGATGGAGCTAAAAGAACTCGGCGGATGGGAGAAGCTTGAAATGGTCAACAAGTATGCTCATCTCAGCACCGAGCACCTGAGCAAATTTAGTGGGATTGTCACGTTTTTGCCACAGCCAGACACATACATCGATTCAAAGCCCATGCTTTCAGTGGTAAACAATTGATGTAAATAGACATTTTATTACCCACCACACCCGCCTCTATCAGTCTACATCAGAGATACAGTCTGACGTGATTAAAACAGGGCCACGCATTGTGCGTAGCCCGGGAATTTATTCCCCGACGGATTCGCTTTCCGCCAGTGGATTACGGCTGATAAACATCGCATCACCGTAGCTGAAGAAACGGTACTGCTCAGCCACCGCCTGATGATAGGCGTTCATGGTGTTTTTATAGCCGGCAAACGCCGAGACCAGCATGATCAGAGTGGATTCCGGCAGGTGGAAGTTGGTCACCAGCGCATCGATCACCTGATAGTGATATCCCGGATAAATAAAGATGCTGGTGTCGCCGAAGAAGGGCGCGATCAGCGCATCCTGGCAAGCATTGGCCGCGCTTTCCAGCGAACGTACCGAAGTGGTACCCACGGCAACCACCCTTTTGCCCCGCGCCTTACAGGCCAATACCGCATCCACCACTTCCTGCGGCACTTCGGCGTATTCCGCATGCATCACATGCTCTTCAATAGTTTCCACCCGCACCGGCTGGAAAGTGCCAGCGCCAACGTGCAAGGTGACAAACGCCATCTCAATGCCCTTGGCGCGCAACGCAGCCAGCAGAGGTTCATCAAAATGCAGGCCCGCCGTCGGAGCCGCTACGGCACCCGGCTTTTCACTGTAGACGGTCTGATACAATTCGCGGTCGGCGTCTTCATCCGGGCGATCGATATACGGCGGCAGCGGCATATGGCCCACCGCGTTGAGGATGGTGAACACGTCACGGTCGTCGTTAAAACGCAGTTCAAACAGCGTGTCATGGCGCGCGACCATGGTGGCGGCAATGCTTTCGTCATCACCCAGCAGCAGTTCGGTACCCGGCTTGGGAGATTTGGAGGCACGCACATGGGCCAGCACGCGATGATCGTCCAACACCCGCTCGACCAACACTTCTATCTTGCCGCCGCTGACCTTGCGGCCAAACAGGCGCGCAGGGATCACGCGGGTATTGTTGAACACCAGCAGATCGCCCGCTTCCAGGTTAGCCAACAGATCGGTGAACACGCCGTGCGTCAGGCCTCCGCTCGGCCCGTCCAGCTGCAGCAAACGGCAACCGCTGCGCTCAGGCTGTGGATAGCGGGCAATCAAAGACTCGGGGAGCTCAAAAGAAAAATCGGCGACGCGCATGGGTATTCACTTCTTCAGCTAGCTAATTGGGAAAAAATAGGCGATACAGTCTAAAGCCGCAGGCGACAAGCAGCAAGGAATAAGGCGTTGCCACCGTGGCTAATTTCTCAGGATACCACCAGACGGCAGCCGTTTGGACAGCCACAGTTGACCTTGTGGCCCTCCAGGGCAACCCCGACGTCCTGTATATTAAGTAATGACGAACCTTCCGCAATGAAGCCGGTAGTTTTACACGCCGGGCAGAATACCGGGTCGCCTTTGCAGGCGATACCCTGAGTCTGGTCAACCCATGCTGAACCGCTAAGAACCGCCCCGCCGGTGGTGGTAGTGTCCCCCTTCTGGATGATCTTCCTGCCTTGTATTGTTGCTCTCATGTCGCTCTCTACTCCGCGATAGACGCCGCTTCGCGCTCCAGGTGCCACAGCGTCGTTCCAGGTTCTTGGCCAGGAACATCCGTCGCAAATTCGCCTTGGGCAATAAATAGCTGGGAGCTGGGCTTAGACGGGGTAGACCAAAAACCGCTTACCAAGGCGGGATAGCCTGCGCGTAAGGGGGTGACCATAAGCGGCCCATCGTCAAATCGGGCAAACCAGCGTTCTGTAGACTCCTTTTCAAACTGCAGAT
>NZ_JBKJYW010000312.1:0-4399 GCF_046715635.1 Serratia sp. (in: enterobacteria) | reverse complement strand
GTTAGCACTCTGTACCCTGCCCGCACATTTGCGCAGTCGCTCACAGAGTTGGCGTCCGTACCACTTAATTGCGGGAAACTTGCGTAGATTTAAGGTATTTCAGTTGTTAAAGGTTTTAAAAATTAGGCGCTGAAGGAGACTGTAGAATGACTGATAAGAAAGCGACGCTAGATATCAACAAAGGCGAAGCTCCGATCGAACTGGGCGTACTCACCCCAACGCTGGGCCCAGATGTTCTTGACGTACGCACCCTGGGCTCCAAAGGTTATTTCACATTTGATCCAGGCTTTACCTCTACCGCTTCCTGTGCATCCAAAATCACGTTTATTGACGGCGACAAGGGTATCCTGCTGCATCGTGGCTTCCCCATTGAGCAGTTGGCAAAAGAGTCTTCTTACCTGGAAGTATGCTACATCCTGCTGTACGGCGAGACCCCGACCGCAGAGGAATTCGAAACCTTCAAGACCACCGTTACCCGCCATACCATGATCCACGATCAGATCACCCATCTGTTCCGTGGTTTCCGCCGTGACTCACACCCAATGGCGGTGCTGTGCGGGGTGACAGGTGCCCTGGCCGCGTTCTATCACGATGCGCTGGACGTCAACAATGAGCGTCACCGTGAGATCACCGCGTTCCGCCTGCTGTCCAAAATGCCTACTGTGGCAGCAATGTGTTACAAGTATTCTCTCGGCCAGCCGTTTGTTTACCCACGCAATGACCTGTCCTACGCCGGTAACTTCCTGCGTATGATGTTTGCGACACCTTGTGAAGAGTACGTGGTGAACCCGGTGCTGGAACGCGCGATGGATCGTATTCTGATCCTGCATGCCGACCATGAGCAGAATGCGTCCACCTCCACCGTGCGTACTGCCGGTTCATCCGGTGCCAACCCATTTGCCTGTATCGCGGCCGGTATCGCTTCTCTGTGGGGCCCAGCGCACGGCGGTGCCAACGAAGCGGCACTGAAGATGCTCGAAGAGATCAAAACTGTTGAGCACATCCCGGAATTCATCAAACGCGCCAAGGACAAGAACGACTCGTTCCGCCTGATGGGCTTTGGCCACCGCGTGTACAAAAACTACGATCCACGCGCCACCGTGATGCGTGAAACCTGTCACGAAGTGCTGAAAGAGCTGAACAAGAAAGACGACAACCTGCTGCAGGTCGCGATGGAGCTGGAACACATCGCGTTGAACGACCCGTACTTCATCGAGAAAAAACTGTACCCGAACGTCGACTTCTACTCAGGTATCATCCTGAAAGCGATGGGTATTCCTTCTTCCATGTTTACGGTGATCTTCGCGATTGCCCGTACCATTGGCTGGATTGCCCACTGGAACGAAATGCACGACGAAGGCATCAAGATCGCCCGCCCACGTCAGTTGTATACCGGCTATGCCGAGCGTGAGTTCAAGTCTCAGGTTAAGAAGTAAGCTTTAGCAGGGGCGTCATTTGGCCCCTCACCCTAACCCTCTCCCACAGGGAGAGGGGATCTACCGTGCCACGTTTTAACCTCTGCGCTTACCCACCACACCGTTCTCTTTCACGCAAACCCACTACAAAACGACTCAAACCTAAACACATTACCGTATCAGTTCCTTCTGCCCTTCAAAACGAGCAACTCAATGTGCGACAGATGGATACCAATCCAACAACAACACTGTACCAGCTCCCTCTCCCTTTGGGAGAGGGTTGGGGTGAGGGGACGACGCATTAGCCGATGTAACACGTTTCATCAGCTTACCGCTGGCAAACCGGGCACCAATAGAACGGCCGCGAAGAGAGCGCCGTTTTCTCGATCATTGCCCCACAGCGCGGGCAAGGCTCACCGCTGCGATGAAACACCTTGAAGCTGAACAGCGTGCCGTGATGGCGATTTTCATCTACCTGACCACGTGTCTGATATGAGATCCGTGGAATATCCAACAGCGCCTGAGCCAACTGATGCAGCGCATCAGGGGTGAGATCCTGCGGCTTATGCTTGGGTGCCAGTTCTGCCTGCCATAAAATCTCGGCTCGCAGGTAGTTGCCCAGGCCAGCCAGAAAAGACTGATCCAGCAGCATCCCGCCCAACTGGCGTTTACAGAACGCCGGCGATAACAGCCGCTGTTCCACCTGCTCTACGGTCAAAGTCATATCAAGCACGTCAGGGCCAATACGTTTTAAAAACGGGTGTTGCTCGATTTCACCGCGCGCTGCAATGGTGATATCCGAAGCGCTGTACAACAAGATCGCCCACTCGGCCGTCTCCAGCCGCACGCGCAGATCGCGCTTGGTTTCTGGCGTTTCGCCCGCCCGCACCACCTTCCACACGCCGTAAAGCTGGTTGTGGCTGTACATGGTCAAACCGTTGGAAAAATCGGTTAACAAGGCTTTACCACGCGGTTCAATGGCAGTGATACGTTCACCGACCAGCTCGCCCTGATAGTGTTTCAGTTGCGGGAAAGCAAACCAGACTTCGGTCAGTGGTTGATCGATCATCACTGCCGCCAGCTTATCTGCCGCCCGGCGGATCTCCGGCCCTTCTGGCATGGACAACTCCTTGATTAAAAAGGGTCCGGCAAGCCGAACCCTAGGGTTAACATGGAGGTAGCATAAATGACCTCAGTGCGTGGCGCCACCCACCACTTTCAAATCATGTTCGACCTGCAAGGCGATCGAAATCGCCATTTCCAAAGCAAACAGCACCGTCTGGGCTGCCATACTCGGCGCGCCAGGATGCTGTGCCGCCTGCTCAGGCAGGTAAGGGATATGGATAAAACCGCCCTTCACCGCCTGCTGCCCGCTTAAGCGGTGCAACAGACCGTACATCACATGGTTACAGACATAGGTCCCGGCGGTTTGTGATACCGAGGCCGGAATGCCAGCCTCACGCATCGCATTCACCACCGCCTTGATCGGCAAGGTGCTGAAATAGGCCGCTGGACCATCTGCCACAATGGCCTGATCGATCGGCTGCTGCCCCTGATTATCGGGAATGCGCGCGTCATCGACGTTAATAGCGACCCTCTCCAACGTGATATCAGTGCGCCCGCCCGCCTGGCCGATCGCCAACACCATCGCTGGCTGAACTTCGTCAATGGCCGCGTTTAGCACCGTCAACGCCTCACCGAAGACGCAAGGTAGCTGGCGCGCAATAATGTGCGCCCCGCCAAGCTCCAGATCGTTAAGCTGCTTCACCACCTCCCAGGAAGGGTTGACACGCTCGCCGCCAAACGGCTCAAAGCCGGTAATCAATACTTTCTGCATGCGTTCTCCTAGAGGAACATCAGGAAATAAAGCAGGAATACGTTAACCAGCAGCAACGTGACCCCGGTCGGTATCTGCGCCTTGATGACCGCATTCTTGTCCGGCAACTCCAGTAACGCCGCCGGGACAATATTAAAGTTAGCAGCCATTGGCGTCATCAACGTGCCGCAATAGCCGGAGAACATGCCGATAGCCGCCATCACCGCCGGGTTGCCGCCGTGTTGCAGTACCAGGATCGGAATACCGATGCCCGCAGTGACAATCGGGAAGGCCGCAAACGCATTCCCCATGATCATCGTCAACACAGCCATGCCGATGGCATACACCGCCACGGCAATAAAGCGGTTATCTACCGCCAGATATTCCTGCGTCAAATGGGAGATGGCAGTACCGACACCCGCAACAGTGAATAGCAGACCAAGGGTAGCCAGGATCTGCGGCAGGATAAAGGCCCAACCGATAGAATCCAGCAGGCGGCGCGCCTCTTGCACCGGTTGCAGCGCTTGTTCGTGTGTCATCTTCACCGCAATAACCAAGCCGAGCAAGCAGCCGAGGGTCATGGAGAACAGTGTGATTAAGGTGGCATGGTTACCGCTGCCAAACACCGCCTGTTGCAGAGAGGGAATATTATTGAACAGCAGCACGCCAATCACCGTAACCACCGGGATCGCCAGTGCCGGGATAAACAGGCGGTTCCCCAACCGCTTGGCGCTGGTTTCGCGCTCTTGCTGGCTGCGCTGATGATAGCTGCCAAGACGCACACCGCCAAAACCGGCGATCAGAGCCATCACCACCACCAGAACCCCCACGGTGATATGCAGTTGACGTTTGGCTTCGGCCCCTGAGCCAAATAGCCCATAGGTCCAATCCCCCACCAGGAAGATCAATCCATACAAGGCCCAGAACAGACCGGTAGAGATACGACGTGGGTTGGCCTTATCGCCAAACGACATCGCGGCGACGATCAGTAATACCGCGCCCGCCAGCCAATAGAGATATTGTTGTTGGAATATCATTGGCCTTCTCCCTTGGCCTGCAACGCAGCCTGGTTAAGTTTGCTCAGTTCAGCGTTGAGTTGCTTGTCCATGCGGTACAAACGGAACGAGTGGATCAGGAAGGCAAAGATCGCCGTTGGGATCCCCCACAG
>NZ_JBKJYW010000311.1:0-5913 GCF_046715635.1 Serratia sp. (in: enterobacteria) | reverse complement strand
TCCACACTGATGGCAGGCCATAAAAACCCCTGTAGCCCTAAAACACCGGTGTTGGTCAGCTTATTGAAATACTCATGTTTCTCAATGCCGCAAACAATAACCCCCTTACAAAGTTGATTGATATTCTTAAGCAGTGAATCGATAACCAGGTCATATCCCTGTTGGGTAACCAATTGCCAGTAAAAGCGTTTATCAATTTTCACAAAATCAAATAAACCATCATACAGCGCGGCCAGCGTCGCTTTGCCAGAACCGAAACCATCGAGCCACAGTGAGAAGTAGGTACTCAATAAACGGATTTTCTCGTTGTCTTTCCCTGCGGAAAGGTTGGGAAAACGCTCATTAACTTCAAAGGCAACAAACGACAACTGTTGCACACGTTGGCGACGTTCCTCGTTGCCAAGCAGCCAATCGACGACCGTTTCTTCGATATTAATCGTCAATAACACCCCGCTGGCAACAAACCATGAGGCATGCTTTTCAGCTAGCGATATCTGGTCGTTGAATAATTCAATCTTTTGTTCTGGGGTTAATAACCGTAGGCCGATCTCCGTAGGCATCGCCAGGTTGGCGCCCGAGCCAGTAAATCGGGTGAGGAGTTCCACCGCCAGTAAGTTTCCCGTCATGGAGTAAATCGGCAGGAAAACGTACTGACTAATAAAATCAACGTCTGATCGAATATTCATTTTAATGCCAGCAGCTTAATGGCGTGCAATCCATCGTATAACAATAAGTTTTACCGATCAATCCTTGCGGAATAGTTCAGAAAAAGTAATATAATTATCCCGGCGTTGCCAAGTCATTGATAGCTTTAGCGATGTTTTTCGTTCAGACCATCAGGCGAGTTAATTTAATTTGCGGCATGTATCGTTACAAATTAAAAGCTTTACGCAATGTGTCAGTTATTTTTGGTGTTCAACAATCAGGTGATGCGGCGACCACCTGATTTTATTAATAAAATTCCTAACTTATTTACCCCACAGCACTACTTAATGGTTTCCAACAGCCAACGCCGCAACTCACTAAGCTCGCTCTCCTGCTGCGGATACTGCGCTACCAGCTGTGCACAACAGTCTGCCAGTGCCTCGCTGCGATAGGCACATCCCACCAGCTTTTCGGCCAAGGTCTGTAATGGCGCAGGGTTGAGGCTGTCAGTGAAGATCTGCGCGCGTACGATCACGCCCTTCTCCACGTCAAAGAAGATATCTACACCACCCCAGGTAAAGCGTTCATTCAGCAAGTGGCTAAACGCGGGTGCTTTGCCAAAATTCCATTCCCAACTGCTCTGCTTGGCAAATTGCTGGGCAAAGTCGGGCAGATCTGGCAAGACATCCGGGGAGATCACTTCCGGCTGTGCCGTTTCACCATAATGGGCGAAAAATGCCTGAATGACGGCGTCACATACCTGTTGATGGTCGATTCCTGGCACAAACTCGGCCAGGTTGGCAACTCTGGAGCGCACGGAAGTGATGCCTTTCGCCTGCAATTTTTTCGGGTCGGGATTGAGATAATCCGCCAGGCGATTGAGATCGGCATTCAACAGCAGCGTGCCGTGGTGGAAGCCACGATCCTGGGTTTCGCGGTAGGCTGAGCCAGAGATCTTGCGTACTCCGTCGGCCATTTCTACCACCAGATCGTTACGCCCGGAAGCCGACGCATCAACCCCCAACTGTTTCAGCGCCGTAAGAATAATGCCGGTAGAAACGGTTTTATCGTAGCCGGGCTTACCGGCCATAAAGGTAAAGCAGGTATTGCCCAGATCGTGAAACACCGCCCCGCCGCCGCTGCTGCGCCGTGCCAGACGGATGCCATCCTGTTCCATCCGCCGGGTATTACACTCTTTCCACGGGTTCTGCGACTGGCCAATCACCACGGTTTCGGCATTACGCCACAGGAAGAGGATTTTTTGCGTGGTCATTTCGCGGAAGATGCACTCTTCTACCGCCAGATTAAACCAGGGATCGTAGGAATCGGAAATCAATAAACGTAAGGAATTCATGGCAGTCACCTCATCATGCAGTGCTGCCATAATACACCAGATAGGCACTTTGGGGCGTTAAATCCGGCGCGCCTGCCAGTACACCTTGCTCCAGTAAACGTTATTGAGTGAAGAGCGGATCACGCCTTTGCTGGTCGAGGCATGAATAAATTCGTCGTTGGTATCGTAGATCCCCACATGCAAGCCGTTCTCACCGCTGCCGGTCTTGAAGAATACCAGGTCCCCTGGCATCAGTTCGTCGCGCGAAACTTTGGTACCCAATCCAGTTTGCTGTTCAGTTGAGCGCGGAAGCTGCATATCAAAACGATCGCGGAAGGTGCGATAGACAAAGCCGGAACAGTCTACACCGCCGCGATCCAGCCCGCCGTAGCGATACGGAGTGCCATACCATTGACGCAATTGTTCGTTCAATTGCGCGACCACCACGATGGAATCGGACAAACGGCCACTCGGCGGCGGCGCATGACTGCTGCAACCGGCGAGAATTAAACTGGCTAATAGAAACCACACACGCATCGCATTTTACCTTTCACTTAAACACCGAACCGGATCAACCGCCTGCGGTATTTCACCACGCCACCCCGGGTAAGGAGAATGCTGTTTGGCGTTAATTTATCGCTCAAGATAAGAAAAAGGCAAGTTTTGTAAATGAGATAGTCGAATCGACAGCGTTTTTTTCCGCTATTAACGGTTTTTTTCCGCCCGATGACTGTTAATCAGCCAGACGCCGAACAGAATAAACAGCGTTCCCAGCGTTTTGAGCAAGGTGGCCGGTTCATTAAACCAGGGCAAGATCACCGCTGCCAGGTAAACCAGCGCATAGCTGATGCTCAACAGCGGATAAGCCCGGTTTAGCGGCAGGTAATGGAGTGCATAGAACCAGCACAGCATCGATAACGCATAACCGAAGATGCCAATAGCTACTGCTAGCAAGGCGGGCCCGTAATGATTGAGTAACGGCCAGCTGATATCGGCAAAAGACAACAACGGGATCTGCCCCATGCCCCATTTCATCAGCAACTGGGCCAGTGTGACCAGCAGGACGCTGCCCGCCCCCCAAAGATAGCCTTTCATGATTGCAGACTCATCAGCAGGATCCCCAACATGATTGACGCCACGCCGCACCAGTGGCGCAGCGTGGTCGGCTCGTTAAACAGCCAGCGTGCCGCCAGCGTCACCAGAACAAAGTTGAGACTCAGCAGCGGATAGGCCAGGCTTAGCGGCAAGCGCTGCAACACATTGAGCCACACCAGCATGCCCAGTCCCAATAGCAACACCGCCAACGCCAACCAGCGCAGCGTTACAGCCCGCCGCCGCTCAGCCACCTGTTGCCAGCTAAGGGCTGCCTGTTTCTGACACAGTTGCCCTGCACAGGTAAACAGGCTAACCAGGACCACCAATAAATACGCCATCATGGTTGCTGCTCATACCATACCAACGCCATGCGATGCATCTCGACAACGCTATCTGGCGTTGGCAGATCTGTCGGCACGTGCTCACCACGGGAGAGTTGCATGACCAGTGACACATCCCCCTGTTTGCGAGCCTGCGCCAACCAGCCAGCAAAGTCTTCCTCGCCGATATAGTGGCCACGCGCATCGGGATACGCCAAGCCATAAGCGACCTCGCCTTTCTCACCGAACATCAACACATCGCTGCGTTTCAGTTCCCAGGCCAGGCCAGCGGCGATACCCACGCGATCGGCCAGCACAAACCGGCTCTGGCTGAGCGTGGTCATATTGTCACGAATAAAGTTTTGCGGCAGCTTGGAGTCGGTCACCTGCTGCGGAATGGCGTAGCCAATCAACAGACAAAGCAGCAACGGGCAAGCTGCCGCCCAGGTCCAGCGTTTCGCGTTTTCACGAGCGGAAATCACGGCAAACAGCAGCCAGCCAACGAAGGCAACCAGGCCGAGTGCGATTTTTGGCCACTCATCGGCAGTAAACAGCTGCTCTTTAGGCACGATGCCGGAGCCAATCAGCAACAAAGCGATAATGCCAGTCAGCCCAAACAGGCCATTCAGTACGGCGTTCACCTTGAATACCCGGGTGCGTAACTGCCCTGCGCAATCCTCGGCATAAGCCGCCATCAGCAGGGCCAAGGGTGCCATGCAAGGCAGAATATAGGTCGGCAGTTTACCTTTGGCGATGCTGAAGAAGATCAGCGGCATCATCACCCAGCTCAACAGGAAAAACAGCTCCGGGTGCTGAACACGCTCACGCCATCCCTTGAGCAGGGAGCCTGGCAATAATGCCAGCCACGGCAGTACCGCAGCGAACAGGATCGGGATGTAATACCAGAAGGGTGCCTTGTGCTGGGCATTGTCTTCGGCAAAACGCTGAATATGCTCCACCCAGAAGAAGTAGTTCCAATAATCCGGCTCTCGCTGGGCCACCGCCAGCGCCCACGGCAAGCTAAGCAATGCCGCCACTACGATCGCCACTGGCCCATAACAGAACAGGTCTTTGACCCTACGTTGCTGGATAACAATGGGGATGACGGCAATCACCGGTACCGCCAGCGCCAAAAACCCTTTGGTCATAAAGCCCATGCCGCAGGCCAGCCCGAGCAACACATAACCGCCCAGCTTGCCTTTGGCGGTGGTTGCTTTCAGCGTCAGGTAATAGCTGACCATGGCCGCCGTCAGCCACAGCGAGATCATCGGATCGAGCACGCTGTAAGTACCAATGCTGAATACCAGCACCATCGACAGGAAGATCAGCACCGCCAGGTAAGCACGACGCGCGTTTTTCCACATCAGCCAAGCGAGGGTGAAGACCAGCAAGGCGGTCATGCCGGTGCTGAATATCGAGCCAAAGCGCACGGCAAAGTTGCTATCGCCGAACAGCCACTGGCTGATGTTGTTAAACCAGTAACCGGCGACCGGCTTTTCAAAATAGCGCAGACCGAGCAGGTTGGGCACGACCCAATCTCCACGCGCCAGCATTTCTCGGCTAATTTCGGCGTAGCGGGTTTCATCCGGCTGCCACAATAACCGCCCATTCACCGGCAGCAGATACACCAGGGCAAAAAAAACGGCCAATACGATGGCCCAGGATCCTTTCAACGCTTTCATGAAACCTTTTCTCCCCCCACTTCGGTTTGACAACCCAACCAGCCTTCCCGGCCAGGGAACGGCGCGCGGGTAATGCGGCCTAGCGGCAGTAATAACTCGTCTTGGGGTAACAATGCACTAAGAGGGCAGAACTCAATACCCTGCTGTTTGGCACGCTGTAATAACTGTTCGAACATGGCCGACTGCGACATCCCCTCTACCTCGGTATGAATGGTGTACACCGGCACGCCGCGATCGTGGGCTATCGCTTGCAGAATATAATCATTGAAGTCCGCCATGTTGGTTTCGCGGCCAATCACCTCGTCAAAAGTGGGGAGCGTAACCGGGATTTGCACCGTGCCAGCCTGGCCGTTCTCTAATAGCGGACGGAACGGATGGGTACCACGGCAATCGCTGTTGTACTCGAAACCAAAACCTTGCTTCACCTCCACGACGCGCTGATCGGCACGCCACCCCGCCACCGCCGAAAATCGGACCGGCTGACCGATCGCATTGGCCAGCGCATCAACGCCCAACTGAACCTGGCGCGTCAGATCAGGTTTTGACCACTGCCCAACCTTGGCCTGCCAACCTTGATGATCCCAGGCGTGCAAGCCCACTTCGTGGCCCATCTCCAACGTACGCTTCATCAACGGCCCTAGAGATCGGGAAATATTTCGCCCCGGCCACGCGGTACCCGCCAGCAGGATATCCCAGCCGTAGAGCGATGCAGCCTTGGAACGCAGCATTTTCAGCAAAAATTGGGGACGAAGCAGGCGCCACAAGTGGCGCCCCATGTTGTCCGGCCCAACGCTAAAGAAGAAGCTGGCCTGAATATCGTATTTGGCCAACAGTTCCA